>JBGPEV010000009.1:0-15488 GCA_041482995.1 bacterium
AGCGGCACCACAACGGCGTACCGGAGATTGACCCCGCCCAACACCGGTTCGTCATTCACGGCCTGGTCAAACGCCCGCTGGTGTTCACGGTGGCGGACCTGTTGCGCTATCCCCTGGTCAGCCGTATTCACTTCGTCGAATGCTCCGGCAACGGCAACCGCGGTTTTCTGCCCGAGCCGGTGCAGGCGCCGGCCGGCGTGCTGCGCGGGATGATTTCCAATTCCGAATGGACGGGCATCCCGCTCTCCGTGTTGCTGGAGGAGGCGGGCGTGGAAACGGCCGGCAAGTGGCTGCTGGCCGAAGGGGCGGATTCCGCCGCCATGAGCCGCAGCGTGCCGATGTTGAAGGCCCTGGACGATGCGATGATCGGGCTGTACCAGAACGGCGAGCGTCTGCGGCCGGAACAGGGCTACCCGATGCGGCTGCTCCTGCCGGGCTTCGAGGGCAACACGAACGTCAAGTGGCTGCGCCGCATCCAAGTCATCGACGGCCCCATGTACACCAAGGACGAGACGTCCAAGTACACGGACCTGATGCCCGACGGAAAAGCCAAGCAGTTCACGCTGGAAATGGGCGTGAACTCGATCATCACCCGGCCGTCGTTCGGGATGAAGCTGGAGAAGGGGTTCCACGAGATCACCGGGATCGCCTGGTCCGGCGCGGGCCGCATCGGCAAGGTCGAGGTATCCACGGACGGCGGGAATTCCTGGCGGGCCGCGGCGCTGCAGGGGGAATCCCATCCCAAGGCGGTGGCGCGCTTCCGGCTGCCCTGGGAATGGAGCGGCGCGGAGGCGATGTTGCAGAGCCGGGCCACCGACGAGAAAGGGCGCGTGCAGCCGACACGCAAGGCGCTCGTGGCGCAATACTCTCCGGGCAACCCGTACCACAACCACTCCATCCAATCCTGGCACCTGCAAACCGACGGGAGCATTCGCAATGTTTACGCGTAAACCGTGGACGGCACGCGGGGCGGCGGCGATCGCCATCTTGGGCTTGGCGGGACTGACCGGCAGCGCCTGGGCCGCCGACATGCCCAAGTTCGGCAAACCGATCGCTCCGGCGGAGTTGGCCGCCTGGGCGATCAGCATCCCGCCGAGCGGGGCGGGGCTTCCCGCCGGGAGCGGCACGGCCAAGCAAGGGGCGGCGATCTTCGTGGAGAAGTGCCAAATCTGTCACGGCGAGAAAGGCGCGGGGAAGCCTGCCGATGCCCTCGTGGGCGGAAAGGGCACCTTGAACACGCCCAAGCCGGTGCGCACCGTCGGCAGCTACTGGCAGTACGCCACGACGCTGTTCGACTACATCCGCCGGGCCATGCCCTACACGGCACCTCAATCGCTGGCCCCTGACGAGGCCTACGCCCTGAGCGCCTACATCCTGTTCCTCAACGGCATCGTGGCGGAGGAGGCCGTCCTCAACGCGGCAACCCTGCCGCAGGTCAAGATGCCCAACCGCGACGGATTCGTGAGCGAGTGGCCGTTGCAGTAGGTTGGAGTCCATGGGGGTCGTTCGTCTGGAGCGATGACGGGAAGCCGGGCGCGTATCGGAACTCGCCGGCAACCCGATAGGAACCCGGATGAACAGCCCTGAGACGGCGGCGGGAGCCGCGCGCGGCAATGCACCCGCCGCGGCGGCTTTCTTCTCGATCGCCTGCATAAATTTCTCGATCCCCAAGTGCGTCTGCCCCTGGAGCGGCGCCTGCGCTTTGTCCTGATCAATCCCCTCGGCCGCGTCATCCGACAGGCCAGCGCGACCCTCCTGCAATCGTATTTTGCCCTGCACCGCCACCGGCTCGATGCCGCCCGAACCCCAATCCACCGGCCCCTGCCGACCCTGTCGCCGGAGTGAGGCCCACCCAAGCACATTGCGCTCCGGCCGGGATCGTGGCAAAACATGCCGATCGTATTGCCCCTGCCGCTCCACCCGGGGCGGCAGTCCGCGTCATCGCTAACCCGTCGATTCTTGGATCATGGCCGATCTGCTCCACTTGCACATCATCACGCCCCAGCGCGAAGTGCTCTCCGCCGATACCCCATTCGTGGTGCTGCCCGGCACCCTGGGTGAGTTGGGCATTTTGCCCCAGCACATTCCGCTCGTGACCACCCTGGATAGCGGCATCCTGCGTTACGGGCGCGATGGCAAGGAGGTGGGCGTGGCGGTGCACTATGGCTATGCCGAGGTGCAGGGCGACCGCGTCACGGTGCTGGCGGAAATGGCCGAACTCGCCGAGGATATTGACTTGGCCCGCGTGAAGAACGCCGAACAGAAAGCCCGCACACAGCTCAAGAAACTGCTGACAGAACAGCAGCTTGAAGAATACCGGATGAAGAAGTACGAGTCCAAGCTGAAGCGGGCAATGATCCGGGAAAAGCTGGTCGGCGGCTGATCCGCGCTATCGGTACCGGCATGGGACGTTGCCGTGGGCCTCTTGGTTCAGCTCCCGGTGGACCCACCGCGCTCGGGCAGGCACGCTGTGCGGCGTTGTCCGTGGGCCGTGCGTCCTGCTTCCCCCCGCCCCCGGGGCCCTGCCGCTCCCCAGGGCAAGTGCAAAGTCCGGGCTTGATGTATCCGCTGGGCCGTCCCGCGCTTCGCGCGGCCTCAACCCCGGCCCTTCTCCAAGGCCCAACTGCGGGCCTGGAGCAGGGGGAACGGCCACTGCCTCAAAGCTGGCGCACAGGACTCCCTCTCCAGCGCCGCAGTTGGCGCTTGGAGAGGGCGGGGCCCGGCGAAGCCGGGAGGGTGAGGCCGCGCGGAGCGCGGGACGGGCAAACGTCCGCCAAGATTCAAGCCATCCGGCTTCAAATCGACTTTGCACTTGCCCTGCGGAGCATGGTTGCCGGCATGGACTGCCGCACGCCATTGGTGTAGATGAAAGGAAGTTGCAACTTGGATAGGGTGCCGCTTCGGCATCGGCCTGGGCAAACAGTCGGCCAACGCTCCGGAATGTTTCCGGTCACTGGAAGAAATTCCCGGCCCGTTGGCGGGTTGACTTGAGCAAAATTGTGCGAAGATCCGCCGGTGCGGTGGGTGCGGCTGCGGCGTGACGGCACTGCAAACATGAGAGGGGTGATGTCAATGCAAGACCATCGGAGTTCCACGGCGTCTGCGGTCCAAGACGAGCAGCAACCCAACCGGCGATTCACTGAGATCATCGAACGGATCGAGCAGGTGCGGGGCTACCTGGGTCTGAACCGAAGCAAGTTCTGCCGCACCATCGGGATGAGCCCCCAAACCTACAACAATTTCATCGGCGCCCAGGGAACCAAGCCCAATATTCAGTTGTTGCATGGGGTGGTCATCCGCTTCGGGGTGGATCCAATGTGGCTCTTCACCGGCGGCGGCAGCATGTTCCTCGCCAATGCCGACGACCGCGTCAGGCGATTGTCCCAGCCCGGCGCCAGGGTCGCGGAACGAGGGGAGCCCTATGGCATCGGCGGCACGAACCTGGACTCGGAAGAACTCGCCAGCCTGGTGCCAGTGCTGCAAAAGATCGAATCCATTCTGCGCAAGCTGGACGATCAATACGCCCCGCTCCTCAATCGTCTCTCCGAAGTGTTCAGGCGCTACCTGGGACTGCATCCATCCGACGCCGCGGCCGAGATGCAGCGCTTTCTCGAACTGATCGAGCGCCGCCTGGCGAGCAACGTGGAGACGCGCGGTTCGGAGGCGGCGGGTCCAGGCTGAGCCGCCTCCGCCGGCTCAACCGCCATCCGGTGGATCAGCGAACCGGGTCCTCTTGCGGTCTCGCGGACTCGCGATTCGCGGCCCAAGGAACGGTCCGGTCACCCAGCGCCATCAGTCGAAGCGCGCCCTTTGACGGCGCGCCTGGTGAAGCATCCAATTTCTCGAGTTCCTCCGCCCAATAGAGCAACTCCCCGGCGAGTCCCTTGATGTGCTCGGTCATGGAATGCCGAAGGAGCAGCACGGATTCCCGATCCACGCGCATGACAGTCCTCCAAGCACGTCGACGGCAAGCGCCTGGCGTCGTCTCAAGACTCAGTGCACCGGTGACGACATCGATTGGGCCCTGAACAGGGATACGGCGCCGCTCACTGGGAAGATCACCCACTCCGGCCGGATCGTGAATGGCGCGCACGCCGGTGCTGATCGGCAGCGGCGCACTATCGGAAAACGGTCCGGGAGCGGCGCGTCCTCAGCATGCGGTCGCCGCGTCCGGCGCGAGATTCGCGGACAAGGAGCGGAAATCCACGAGCGAACGTGGCACTCTGCGATACCACCGTGGCCACCACGGATGGCATTCCAAGGCAGAGGGAGAGGGAGAGGGCGATGGCAGTCAAATTCGGAGTATTGATTCCAACGCGGGAGGCCGTGTTGGCGAACGTTTTCGACGTGGCGGAATTGTTGGCGTTCGCGGAACGGGCCGAGCAGGCGGGGTTCGATTCGGTGTGGGTGGGTGACTCGTTGCTGGCCCGGCCGCGCCATGAGCCGCTGACGATGCTGGCGGCGGTGGCGGCGCGCACCCGCCGGGTGACTCTCGGCACCGCCGTGCTGATCGCTCCGCTGCGCAATCCCGTGGCGCTGGCCCAAGCCGCGGCCACGGTGGATCAGATCGCCCAGGGCCGGCTGATTCTCGGAGTCGGCATGGCGTCTTCCGGCAAAGCGATCGAAACCGAGTTCGCGGCGGCCGGCGCCGACTTCGCGCGGCGCGCCGGGCGGCTGCGCGAAGGCATGCGCCTGCTGCCCCAACTATGGAGCGGCACACCGGTGCGCTTCTCCGGACGCTACTGGACGCTCGACAACGCAACGCTGTTGCCCAAGCCGCACCGTGCGGGCGGCCCGCCCCTGTGGGTGGGCGGCAGCGGACCCTTCTCGCTGAAGCTGGCGGGCGAACTGGGTGCCGGCTGGTTTCCGAATTGTCCGTCGGTGCAGGCGTTCCGCGATGGGTGGCGCGGCGTCGCCCAGGCCGCACAGGGCGCGGGCCGCCCGCTGCCGCTGCGGGCGCTCTATGCGACGGTGACGATCGACGACAACGCGGCCCGCGCCCAGAGCGAGATGAAGGGGTTCATCGAACGCTACTATGGGGCAGCCTTCGAGGTGCAGTCCACGCGGCAAGGCTGCTGCGCGGGGCGGCTGGAAACCGTGCTGGAGTGGCTCGGCGGATTCATCGCGGAGGGCGTTGAACACATTGTGCTGCGCTTCGGCACCGCCGACCAGGCCGCGCAACTGGAGCGTGCCGCCAAGGACCTGCTGCCCCGGCTGCGGGCGATCCGGCCCTGAACGGGAGGGGTGGACGAGGCGACAGCGGGAGCGCCGGCATTCCCATTGGGCGGCACGGGGAAAGGGGCACGGGCGGTATGACCAAGCGCCACGGGCTTGCCAGCGCCTGCCGATCGGCACTTCGCGCACGGCTCCGGGCAACTCCTTGCTGGAACTGGACTTGCCGAAGACTCGCGTCGGCCGCAGAAGACGAATTGTGCGCCGCCCTGGCGGCCGAACCTTAGACCTTCTAACAAGACTGCCACCTGCCTTGAACCACGACGAGCACAACGCACACAACGAAAAGCAGGCTTGAGGCCCCGTTTCGCGCTGAACCGCATCTATCGAATCCTCGTCGTGCTTGTTGTGGTTCAGCAGTTTTCTTAGGCGCTCTTAGATTCCAATACACCAGCAACCCCGCCGTCGATTACCCAGCGAAACCGCGCGATTGCCATATTCCGAACTCCGATTGGCGGAAGAGATTGACTTTGCAGGCCGCTGACGACCGGCACAGGCCGACCCGGTCTCTGCGCCAGTTCCTCAGACCTGCGCGGGCTTGCGGCCGGTGAGCAGGCAGCGGATACCGGCCGGGAACCGGACGCACTTCCCGAGCACGAGTTCCACCTGCATCGCCACGCCGAGGAGGCTCAACTTGCGCGTATAGCGGATCTGGCTGCGGACGCGCCGCTGCCCGGCTTCGGCCGTGCGCACCCCGAACCGCCGGTTCTTCTTCTTCACGGCCCAGAACGCGGGATAGACGAAGAATCCCAGATGGGATCGGCGCAGGATTTCGAAGCCGGCTTCGCGCGCCCGCCCCGCCAGGGTCTGCATGTCGTAGCGGCGGTGATGCATGAGCTGCCGGTCATAATCGTCAAACAGGTCCGGTCCTGCCGGCACCTCGATCACCGCGATTCCGCCGGGCTTCAGGATTCTCCACGCCTCCCGCAGCGCATCGGCATCCCGATCGATGTGCTCCAGCACATTCAGCATCACAACGGCGTCCACGGTGCGATCGGGGAGCGGACAGCTCCGCATGTCGAATTGCAGCAGTGGCACCGTGGGCAGGACGGCCCCCAACGCCTCGAGGGGCCCCGAGACGAAGTCCCCGCCGAGCAGCACCGCCTGCGGAAAAGCCTGCTGGATGTCCCGCAGCATGAAGCCCGAGGAGCAGCCCACTTCCAGCACCACCGGCGCGCCAGCCGGCAGGTGCCGCGCCAGCTGATACAAGGCGTAAGCCCGGGAAGCCAGGTCGATCGCATGATCGCCCCCGGCCTCCTGCTCGTGAATCGTGGTCAGGGCATCGCTCCAGCCCGAACCGCTCTCGGGAAGGTAGCGCAGCACCCGCGTCCGGCCGCCGTCCCACACAAACGCGGCGCCATCCCACTCAGGCGCGGGCTGGCCCCGTTCCGGCGGCGGCAATGCGAACGGCAAGGTCATAGTCTGGGGCGCACGGCTGAGGACCCCGAGCGTGTCGATGACGCCGGAGTTACAGGGAGAACCCGGCGGAACGGGCGTCGTTGAAAAACATCTGCACCGTTTCCAGCGAGTACTGCTCCAAGTCCTTGCCCAGCAACTCGAGTTTCTTGAGGATGTCGTGGGTGACGGTGATGATGTGGCAGCCGATCTGGTCGGCGTGAAAGATGTTGAGCAACTCCCGCGGGCTGGCCCAGATCAACTCGGCGTTGGGGGCCAGGGAGCACAGTTCCACGGCGGCGGCCATCAGGGGCACGGGATCGCGCCCCGTGTCGGCGACGCGGCCGGCGAACACGGAAATGTAGGCCGGCGGCCCATCCCGCAGCGCGTTGGCGGAGTCGCGCACCTGCTGCAGAGTCATCAGCGCGGTCACGTTGACCTTGATCCCCGACTGCGCCAACTCGTGCACGGTCTCCAGGGCGGACGCCCCGCGCGTGTTGGTGATGGGCAGCTTGACGTAGACGTTCTTGCCCCAGGACGCGATTTTGCGGGCCTGGCGTTCCATCTCCGGGAATTCGTCCGAGAACACCTCAAAGGAAATCGGCCGGTCGGGAATCGCCTGCAGCAGGTCCCGCGCGAAGGCCTCGTAGTCGCCGATGCCCGCCTTGCGCATCAAGGTGGGATTGGTGGTGAACCCCTTGATGTGCGGTTTCTTGTAGAGCTCGAGCATGCCGGCTTTCTCGGCTCCGTCCCCAAACAGCTTCACCTTCAGGGTCCCAAGCGACGTCATGCTCATCCTCCGGTTCGGGTACTGCCGTCGTGGAGTATCCAATCGACCGCCTGGTCGAATCGCTCCGTGACATGGTCGGCGGGCGTGCTGGGGCCACGCTCGTCGTAGCCCATCCGCAACCAGACCGTGCGGCAACCCGCGCGCTGCCCCGCCTCCACGTCGCGCCACCTGTCCCCTACCATGTAGCTGAGATGCAAAGCAATTTCACGGTCCCGCGCCGCATCGAGCAGCAGCCCGGGCTTGGGCTTGCGGCAGGCGCAGCCGTCGGCATCGTCGTGCCAGCACACCCGCATCCCATCCAGCCTGAGTTCGGCGGCGAGCCAGGCATTCATCTCCTCAACAACCTCACGCCGCTGCAGGCCGCGGGCCACGTCCGGCTGGTTGGTTGCGCCGATCAGCAGGAAACCGCCGTTGCGCAGCAACTCCACCCCTTCCCGCACACCCGGGGCTATCTCCAGTTCCGCCAGGGTCTGCGGGGCAAAGGGCTTCCCTCCGCGGATCAGCGCTTTGTTCAGCACGCCGTCGCGGTCCAAGAACACGGCGCGCCGGCCGGTCGAGCGGTCTGAGTTCATCGCAGAGCGGATGCCGAGAGTTGGGGATGGCGAGGAGCAGGAATCCGCCCGCAACGCGCCGGGGCGCTAACGTACCGACTCCCACTTCATCTCATTTTTCTTCAGGTCTGGGTGAGTGACGATGAGGTGCCAGACCACGGCCTGGAAGGCCTCCGTGTGTGGCGTAACCGTCTCCGGGTTCACGGTCGGTACGATCACGCAGGCATCCGCCACCTGGGCGGTGTATCCGCCATCCCTCCCCACGACCCCCACCACCTTGGCCCCGACCTCCTTGGCGAGCTTCAGGGCCTGAACAATATTGGCGCTGATGTTCTTTTCGAGGTTACCCCCGCCCACGGAAAAGACGAACAGCACGTCCTTGGCACCGATCCGGCTCACCACGAGCCATTTCGCGAAGGCGGAGTCCCATCCGTCATCGTTGATACGGGCCGTGAGTTCCGAGGCGTTGTCAGTCGGCGTGTAACATTCGATGCCCGCGATCTTGCGGAAATCGTTCACCGCATGGTTCGAATTGCCCGCGCCGCCTCCCACCCCGACAAAGAACACGCGGCCCTGGCTGCTGCGGGCGGAGGCAAGAATTCTCACCATGGCGTCCACCTGCCCGCGGTCAATGCCCTTGACCACCTGAACGACCTCGTCCAGATACATCTGAGTGTAAGGTGTCATCGTGTCGCGCCCTTCCGTTCCAGCAAGTAGCTATCCGTTTCCAACAATCCCCGATGGGATCCGATTTCGTAGAATCGCTCCTTGACCTCGTAGCCGGCCAAGCGGTGCCCATCGACAAGGCGGCGGTACACACCGGCCAGGTCAAACGGCCGCTCCGCCGGCCAGTCTTCGAAAACGCGGGCAGAGAGCACGCCAAGTCCGTAGTCAATATAGTGCATGGAGGGTCGACGGTCTATTTTGTCATAGCGGAGGACCGCACCGCCGGCAAACTCAACATTACTGGTGTCCCAACGATTCTCGTTGCGGAACACCGTCATCAGTGCCGGCAGACCGGATTGTTCGAAGGCCTCTACGATGGGCGCGAAGCGGGTATCCAGATAGCTGTCTCCATACATGACAATAAAGCGCTCCCCCAGCAGCGGGAGGGCCTTCTTCAGGGCCCCACCCGTGCCCAGCAGCGTGGGGCCGTCCAGAGAATAGGCCACATCCATGCCGAACGCCGTGCCGCTCCCCACATAGGTCTGGATCTGTTCGGCCAGATGGCCCGTGCAAATGACCACGCGGGAGACGCCCTCCCGCCGCACCAGGCGCAACTGGTGCGCGATGAACGGTTCCCCCGCCACTTCGACCATGGCCTTGGGGATGCGCTCGGTGATTGGGCGCAAGCGGGTCGCCTGTCCACCTGCAAGTAGGGCGAGGGGATACATGGGCGCAAGTTGTTGATCAAGGCACTTCTTGTCAGACTCCCGCCACTTTTCGCTTGGGTTCGACACCCGGTTCATCGATGGGAAGATCGCACCGCGAAGCACTAGGAGAGCACGATCTTCGTGCCTTCGAAGTCGAATCGGAAGCGCACCTCCTCCAATCCCGCCTTGGCCATCGTGTGCCGCAACTGGTTTCGGTCGGCAGCGTAGAACATGAGGAAACCCCCGCCGCCCGCACCCACCAGCTTGCCTCCAACCGCGCCGTTTTTCATGCCCAGATCGTACCACTCGTCGATCCGAGGGTTGCTCATGCCCCCGGAGCGCCGCTTTTTGTGCTCCCAATGCTCGTGCATCAACTCCCCAAAAAGCGCGGGCTTGCCCTGGGTGAGCGCTTGCGCGCTGCGGTAGCCCAGTTCCTTTACATAGTGCAGGTTGTTCAACATGTCGCTGTCGCTCTTCTGGGTGCGCGTGTTCTGGTCCCGCAGCATGGCGCTGGCGCTGCGGGAATATCCGGTGAAGAACATGAGCAGATTGTCCTCCAAGTCGAACATGGTATCCATGCTCAGCGCCAGAGGCTCCGCGCTCACGGTGTCGTCCTTGTTGAACGTGAAACAGGTGATCCCGCCGAATGCCGCGATGTACTGGTCCTGCTTGCCGATGGGCTCCTGCAGGCGGTCGATCTCGATGTGGCACGCCAATTCAGCCAGCTCTCCTGGATGGATCGGCCGCTTGCGGTGGGCGTGGAGCCCCTTGAGCAACGCCGTCGTGAAACTGCCCGAAGAGCCCAGACCGGTTCCGGCCGGAATATCAGCCAGGGTGGTGATTTCCACCTGGGGCGTCTTGAAGTCGAGCAGCGTCAACGCCTCGCGGATGATCGGGTGCTTCACCTGATCGATCTGCTCCACGTGCTCCAATTCCGAGTACTTCAGGTAGACCCCTGGGCTGAAGGGCCGCATCACTGTGACGTAGACGTACTTGTCGATCGCCGCCGCGACCAGGAAACCCTCATGGTTGCGGTAGTAGGAGGGCAGATCGGTGCCGCCGCCTCCCAAGGTGATGCGCAACGGACTGCGGGTGATGATCATACGCTACGCCTCGCGTAGGCCCTCTCGACAATTTCCAGGTTGGCCAGGGCGTCATGAATGTTGCCGACGGGTTGGCGGCCCGCCTGGATGGCACTGACGAACTCCTGGAACTCCAGTTGCCAGGAGCGGTCCGGGAAGGGATATTCCCACGACGTTGTCACGGGGGGGCCCATCTCCGGCAGCATCTTGTAGAACGCCAGCCGCTCCACCCCGTAGCTGCCACCCAGCCCTTCGATCATCAGCTTGCCGTCTCGCCCGCAGATTTCGAAGGAGAACAGATTCTTCCACTCGGTCCAGGTGGCGTGCAGCCAGGCCATCTGGCCCTGCCGGCCTTTCAACGCCAGGAAGCAATTGTCCTCGACGTTCATGTTCCAGAAGTAGGTCGGCAGAGCGGCATACTCCAATCCCAGATCCCCGAGGAACCAGCGCGACAAGTCGATCAGGTGCGATCCCTGGTCGATCAGCTCGCCGCCCCCGGAAACCTCGCGCACGCAACGCCATTCCTTCTCATAGCCGATGCGTCCTCCGTGGCCGTAGCGCCCCCGGATGTAGAGCAAGGGTCCCAATTCCCCACCGTCCACCAGTTCGCGCGCCCGCAACAGGGCGGGGTGAAAACGGTGATTGAATCCCACCTTGACCAGGCGCTTCTTTTCCTTGGCGGCCGCCAGCACGGGGGCCAACTCCTTGGCGCTGCGGGCGGCGGGCTTTTCCACCAGCACGTGCTTGCCCGCCTGGATGGCGCCCAAGGTGATCGCCGCCAACTGGTCGTGGGTGGTGGCCACGACGATCAGGTCCAGATCCTCGGCCACGAGCATCTGCCACTCCGTTGTCGCGCGCCCCCCCACCTTCCGCGCCAGGGCCTCGGCCCGGGCCAGATCCAGGTCGCACACCATGGCAATATCGTGCCCCTGGGCGGCCTCCGCTCGTTTCTGGCCGATCAACCCACACCCGACGATGCCAATGCGCATCAGACGTCTCCCCAATCCTTGCCCCGATCCTTGGGGACGATCCGCCGCAAGGTGTAGATGTCGGTCGTGTCCAGGTCGTCCCGATGCTGCTGCAGGTTTCGCCACGGGTCCCACTGCGCGCTGATCAGCTTGCCCGTGATGCCGTCGCTCTCGGCCGACCCCAGATAGGCGCACAGGGAGGCCCCCAGTTGGAGGGGGGTGCCCCCCTCGGCCTTGATCTTGGCCATGCGGGCATGGAAGGCCGTGCCCACCCGCTCCGGCCCGGCCTCGAGCAGCTGATCCGTCAGGCGCGTGGCCAGTGCCCCGGGAGCGACCGCATTCACGTCCACGTGGTGCTCCCGCAGCTCCAGCGCCAGGGTCTCGGTGAACCTCACCACCGCCGCTTTGGACGCCGCGTAGGCGCTGATGCGCGGCAATGGGTTGGTGGCTCCGCCGCCAGAGAGATTGACGATCTTGCCGTAGTTGCGTTGTTGGAAATGGGGGATCATCACCCGGCAGGGATAGACCACGCCGAACAAATTGATGTGGATGGCGTCAACCCACTCCCGCCAGTCGACATCCTGCAAGGGACCGATGGGGCCGTAGACGCCCGCATTGTTCACCAGAATATCCACGTGCGGAAAGGCCGCCAGCGCCTGACGCGCCAGAGCCTCCACTTGGGCTTCGTTTGCGGTGTCGGCAACCTGGATCAAAACCTGTTGGCTCGCGCGGGCCAGTGGGAGAAGTTTCTCTTGAACGGCGCGCAGCGCTTGCTGCCCGCGGGCGCAGAGCAGCACCGAGGCGCCCTCCGCCACATATTCCTCGGCGATGGCGGCGCCCAGGCCCTGGCTCGCTCCGGTGACGATGGCGTAGCGCCCCTGCAGCATCATGCGGGTTTCCCGATCGTGATGTAGCGGATATCCGCGTGGGAGGATACCCGCGGCGGCAAGAAGCGGTTCTGGTCGATGACCAGCGCCCGGCGCATCTGCCGGACGATCAAGTCCGCGGGGGTCTCCCGGAACTCCGGCCACTCCGTCGCAATGACCACGGCATCGCTTCCCTGCAGGGCGTCGGCCACGGAACCGGTGAGACGGACCGCGGCCGCAAGGTCGTGCGGCAGCGTCCGCACCTGCGGATCATACGCCTGAACCGACACCTTTTCGGCGGCCAGCCAGCGGCACAATTCGATGGCGGCGGAACGGCGGATTGCATCCGTTCCCGGTTTGTACGCCAGACCGAGCAAGGCGACCGTCTTTCCCGGCAGGTTACCCAAATGGACCTGCAATTGCCGCATTACCCAACGTCGATGTTCGCCGTTGCTGGGAATGATGCTCTCCAGCAGCGGAACGGACAAATGATGAGCCCGGGCCAACTGGCCGAGGAACACCACGTCGCGGGCCAGTGTTCCCCCCGCGAACGCCGCGCCCGCGTGGACATAGGCCTTGGGCCCCACGCGCGGCTCGCTGCGCAGGGCCTGCTCCACTTCCGTCGCGTCCGCGCCTACCCATTCGCACAGATTTGCCACTTCATTTGTAAAGGTCACGCAGGTGGCCAAGAAGGCATTCAGGGCGTGTTTCACCATCTCCGCCGACTCCACCGATGTCCAGATCAGGTTTGGGCAGAAGCGCTGCAGCAACGGACCGAGTGCCTCCCGCGTCGGAGTATCCCGCACACCGATGACGATGCGCTCGGAATGAGTGAACACCTCGATCGCCTTGCCTAGCCGCAGGTTCTCCGGGGAGTAGGCGAACGTCACATTGCTGCCGGGCCGGCTCGCCGCGAGGCGGCGTTCCAACTCGGCGGTGCTGCCGACGGGAAGCTGGGAGGAGATGAGGATGATTGCGCCCGGCTTAAGCCAGGGGAACAGGGCCTGGACCTGGCCCATGACGAAGCCCGGATCGGCCTGGTCCTCATCGTCCACGGGCGTATCGAATGCGACCCAGATGACGTCGGCGTCACTGACGGCGGTCTTGGGGACCGTTGTGAAGGTCAACCGGCCCGACTCGAGTCCCCGGCGCGTCAAGTCTTGGAGCCCGGGTTCGAACAAGGGAGGAACGCCGCGGGAAAGGTTGGCGACGGTTTCGACCCCAGCGTCCAAGCCGGCCACGGTGAATCCCGCCTCTGCCAGGCAGGCGGCGGTCACCGCGCCCAGGTGCCAGAGTCCGTGTACGCAAATCTTCATTCTCGGGCTTCCAATACCCAACGGTTCTCCCGCAGCCAGATCAGGGTCTTGATGATGGATTCCCGGATCGACAGCTTTGGCGCCCATCCGAGTCGGCGGATGCGGGCGGTGTCCAGAAAGATGAAAGGGCTATCGCCAATCCAGCCGCGCTCTCCGCCCGTGTGCACGATCCTAGGCTTCAGGCCCAAGTGCTCGACGATCCAGCCCACCGAATCGTCGACCTGAACATAGCCGTCCACACCCAGGTTGAAGATGTTCACGGGCTGCTGGGCTTTTTCCACCGCAAGGAGCATGGCATCGATGCAGTCCTGCACGTGCAGGTAGGACTTCCTCTGCTTGCCGTTGCCCAGCACGGTCAATTGGCCTGGGTCTTTCAGCAGATGCCGGTAGAAGTCGAATACATGGCCGTGCGTGTACCGCTCGCCCAGCACGGAAACAAAGCGAAAGATCCAGGCCTGGAAATCGAATCCCTCGCAGTAGGAGGCGATCATCCCCTCGCCGGCCAACTTCGATGCGCCGTAAAGTGAGGTCTGGACGGGAAATGGAGCGTCCTCCGGAGTCGGAATGACGGTGGCCTCGCCGTAGATCGACCCGGTGGAGGAAAACGCCAAGCGCCGGATCCGGTTGGCGCGCATCGCCTCCAGCACGTTGAAGGTGGCGATGGTGTTCTGTTCCAAGTCCTTGCGGGGATGCTGCGTGCCAAACCGCACATCGGCGTTGGCGGCCAGGTGAAAGACGAATTCGCAGCCGGCCATGGCCTGGGTCAGTTGGGCCTGATCCAACACGTCGCCCCGCACCAGCGTGAATCCAGGCTGCTCCCGGGCGCCGGAGACAAACCGGTCGAAGCCAGTCGAGAAGTTGTCATAGGCGACGACCCGGTGGCCGGCGGCGAGCAGACGGTCGCACAAATTGCTCCCGATGAAGCCCGCTCCGCCGGTCACGAATACTTGCTGCGATGGCGGCAAAGTCATCCGGTTCCTTCGATCGATCCGTGGGCGAAGCGCCGCCTGCGGCCCCAGCGACTTCGTCCGGCGCCCCCCCGCCAGCGCCGCTCCGAGTGGGCTTAGAAATTGATGGTGCGATCCACAATGTACATCGGTCTTCGCTTGACCTCATCGTAGATACGGCCGATGTACTCCCCCATGATGCCCAGCGATACGAGTTGGACGCCGGAGAAGAAGGACACCACCAGCACGATGGTTGGCAGCCCAGGTGTCAGGCTGATCCCGGCAAGTTTCTGAATGACATACCACAGACCGAGCAGGAAGCTGATTCCTGCCAGGGCCACGCCCGCGACGGACATGAGTTGCAGCGGGCGGGTGCTGAAGCCGACGATCCCGTTCAGGCCAATGCGCAGGGAGCCGGTGAACCGGTTGTATTTGCCCTGCCCGCCCTCACGCACTTCACGGTCGTACTGCACGGACGCCTGCCGGAAGCCCACATAGGCCACCAAACCCCGGAGAAAGCCGTGGGATTCGTTGAGCCGCCTCAGTTCTTCAATCACCCTACGGGTCATCAGCCGGAAGTCCCCAGTGTTGCGGGGAATCTTGATGTCGGTGGCACGGTTGATGACATAATAGCCGACCGCCGAGACGATGCGCTTGGCCAGCGTTTCGCCCTTCCGGGACCGCCGCTCCGCGTAGACGACCTCGTAGCCCTCACCCAGCTTGCGATACATTTCCGCGATCAATTCCGGCGGATCCTGGAGGTCCACGTCGATGACGACGCACGTGCGCCCGGTGCAGAGCAGGATACCGGCCATGGTCGCCGCGGGTTGGCCGAACCGGCGTGAAAAGACGACTAGTTTGATCCGTGCATTGCGCTGGATTTCCCCTTGGATCGCCGCTTCGGTGCCGTCTGGCGAGGGGTCGAGACAGAAGACAATCTCGTAGCCAGCGCCCAGCGCATCCAGCGC
>JBGPEV010000010.1:0-15458 GCA_041482995.1 bacterium
CACGTGGCGGCCGGCGACCGTGAGCGGCTGGGCGAGCGGATTCCTCTCGGGCGGCAGCAATTCATCGTCGCAGGCGAGCGGAATGGGAAGCTTGGCCAGGTGCTGCTTGAACGCGGCCACGGTTTTCAGCGTGGCCACGCGGGGAAAGGGCGGCGTCACCGGGAATTCAACCATAGGGGGTCACAATCCTGCGCTGCGAAGAAGGGGTTGAAACCGCTCGTAGGCCGATTCCGGATCGTCCAGGGCTCCCGCCGCGTTCGCCAGTTTGAACAATTCGACGTAGTGCGCCATGTCCCGCCGCCCTTCTTCGTCTGCCAGAAGATGAAAGTGGGACTGGTGCCCGTTCAAATAGGCCAGAAACACCAGGCCGGCTTTGTAGTGCTGCGTGGGCGCCTTGAAGATGTGCCGGGAGAGCGGCACCGCCGGCGCCATCAAGCGGTCGTATTCGGGCAGGTTTCCCGTTGCCAAGCACGCCAGCGCTCGAGACGCGACCCGGGCGATTCCGTCGAAGATGCCCAGCAATCCGTGGGAATAGTCGCCCATGGCAAAGCTCCGGCCGGCGAAGACGAAGGGTTTCCCGGCCACCGGCTGCCCGCCGCCCTTGATCAATGCCGGAAAGTTGAAGTCGTCTCCGGTCATGACCACCTGCCCCTGACCGGCCAAACGCCGGCGGATCGATTCCTCCAGGTGCTGATCGAGCAAGGAGAGCTTCACGCCCAACAGCTTCGGATTGTCCACCATGATCTGCCAGAAGGAGTGCCCGGGGAAGTATCCCTTCAGGTGCGGCGCGAACATGTCTCCCAGCCAATGGATGAACACCGGCTTGGACACTTCCTTCGCGACGGTGCGGTACACTTCCACGTAGTGGCGCGGTTCGGGAAAACTCCGCGGCAGGATCGCCGTGGGGAACAAAATCACGCGCCCGCCCCGCTCGTGGATGAACTCGGCCTGCCGCACATAGGCATCGATCACTTGCCGCAGGGTGGGGCTGGCGTCGGTCGGCAGATCGGTGCCCGCCCCGCCGATCACCCCCCGGCCCGGCAGTTCCGCGGCGGCGCGCAGCGTCATGTCCAGCAGGCGGGAGGCGTTTCCCCAGCCCAGGATTTCCCGTTGGGCGGTGTCCATCGCCTCGGCGATCCCGAAACCCAGGTGCCACAGGTGGAGCCGGAAGCGCAGCGTGGCTTCCCAATCGATGCTTTCCGGGGAACGCGGATCGGAGGTTGCCGCGCCATTCCTGGGTTTGGCCACCACGTGGGCGGCCGCATAGGCCAACCGGTTGAAGCGTGGCTGCGTGCCGGGCAGCGGCGCCGCGGTGAGCGAAGGCTGCAACCGGTAAGGATGCGGCGACCCTTGGGGACTGGGTAATTGAACGATCATGAACGCTCCGTCTGGGCCGCCTAGGCCAGCCATTCCTGCACGTGCGCCTTCACAAAGGCATCGTCGTTCAAGTGCGGATACGCCGCATATACGCGGTCGATCGCTTCCCTCTGACCCGGCGAGAGGTCTTCCCGGGGATTCAGGGTCCAGCGGCCCTCGAGCAGGCCCTGCCGCCGGAGCACCTCGTGGATGCCGGCGATACAGCCGGCGAACCCGTTGGCCGCATCGAAAAACGCGGAGTTGGCATCGGTGATCTGCCCCGCAAGGGTGAGCACCTCCTGCGGAATCGGCGCGCCGGAATCGAGCAGGCGGTGCACCTGCTCCAGGTGTTCCACCGCCTTTTGCGTCCAGACCGCCCAGTGGCCGAGCAAGCCGCCCGGCACACGGACTCCGGCCGATCCGTTGGGGCCGAAGCGGTGCACGGTCAGCAAGTCCATCAGGATGTTGTCGTCGTTCCCCGTGTACAGCGCGATGTCCTGAGCCCGCCCAGCCTCCTGGACGGCACGGATCACGTCCTGGGTTTGATAGCGGTTGAAGGGCGCCATCTTGATGGCCACCACGTTTTCGATCTCGGCGAAGCGGCGCCAGAACGCAAACCCGAGTGGCCGGCCCCCGACGGAAGGCTGCAGATAGAACCCGACCAAGGGAATCTCCGCGGCCACCGCGCGGGCATGGGAGATCAGGTCGGCGTCGCTGGCGGTCTTCAGCGCCGCCAGGCTCAGCAGTCCCGCGTGGTAGCCCAACTCCCGCGCTTGGCGGGCCTCCGCCACGGCTTGGACGGTGGGCCCGATCACCCCGGCGATCTTCACGACCGTCCGGCCGGTACGGCGTTCCGCCTCCCGCATGGCGTCCGCAGCCAGTTGCAGGACAGGTTGGAACAAACCGTGCTGGCGAATCTCGAATTGCGTCGTATGGACGCCAACGGCCAGTCCGCCGGCTCCCGCCGCCAGGTAGTAGCGCGAGAGCGCGCGCTGGCGGCGGGTATCCAGCCGGCGCGCGGCATCGAGAGCCAGGGGATGCGCCGGAATCACGATCCCTTCCCGCAGTCGGTCGACCACCCCGCTCGGAGGCATGGGTAAGCTCGCCATGGCCGTGCTCTCCTTTCGCAATCAGAATTTCCCGTCCCGCACCTGGAATTTCGTGGGCTTGTCCAGCGTGCGCCCACCGGCGGTCACCCAGTGTGCCACCCAGCGCAACAGTTGCTCCAGCGAAACCCGCGGATACCCGAAGCGGCGGTGACACGCCGCCGCGTTGTTCAGCAGGGCCGAATCCCCTTCACTCCCCACAAAGACCGGCGTCTTGCCCAGCCTTTCTCCCAAGCGTTGGGCGGCCCAGCGCACCGAGACGGTCTCCGGTCCGGTCAGATTGACGATGGCCGGAGGGGATTCGCACACGGTCAGCGCCCGCAGCGCCACGGCATTGGCGTCTGCCTGCCAGATCACGTTGACGTGTCCCATGGTGAGGTCGATCGGCCGGCCCGTCTGCACTTTTTGGGCGATGTCCAGCAGCACGCCATAGCGCATCTCGGCCGCGTAATTGAGCCGCAGGATGGCGACCGGGGTGCCGTGTTGCTGGCTGCCGTACTGAAACATCCGCTCCCGCCCCAAGGCCGACTGAGCGTAATCTCCCACCGGGCCGAGCGGATCGCTTTCCTTGGCCCCGCCGCTGGCCACGGGAACCAGCGGGTAGACATTGCCTGTGGAGAACGCGACGATGCGCGATTGCGCGTAGCGCTCGGCCACCAGGCCCGGCAAGAACGTGTTCATCGCCCACGTCAGCGCCTCGTTGCCCGTGGAGCCGAATTTGCGCGCGGCCATGTAGACCAAATTGGGGGCATCGGGCAGCGCCGCAAGCGCTCCGGGCTGAAGCAAATCCGCGCCCAGGGTGCGGATGCCCCACCCCTCCAGCCGTTCCCGCAGCCCCGGTTCGGAGAAGCGGGCGATGCCGATCACTTGGCGCGTGGTCGCACCCGCGCGATCGAGCGCCCGCCGGGCCATGCGCGCCAGCGATGGCCCCATTTTGCCACCGACCCCCAGCACCAGGATGTCGCCCTGCAGTGTTTGCAGATCGGCGACCAATTCCGCCGTCGGCTCCGACAAACGGTCTTCGAGCTGCTCCTCGTTTTCAATCGGGGGTTGCCAAGCTTGCAAGGGAGCGGGCTGAAAAGAAGGTGTCAAGATTCAGCAGAACGTGGCTCAATCCAGAGGTCTGCACCGGGAGTTCACCCTAGCACGGATAGCCCACTCTCGGGGAAGCGGTTGGGGAGCACGAGGCGGCCGTGGCCCGCCCGCCCTTGTCCCTGCCCTGGCGGTACCCCCGCGCATCCACCTCGGCCCAGTCGAGACCGGTGTCCCCTTACAACGGGCGTCCGCCTCTCGTCCCAGGGCGTCCACAAAGTCGGTCCCATCCCTCAAAGGCCAGTGGTGGCAGGCGGGGACGCCAGGCGCCTCGCGCTGGGCGGGCCAGGAGGCCGGCGGCCACCCTCCGCCGGCTGGGCAGGCGGACTTTGCGGGCACCCTGCCCCCCTTCCGGCCGCTGCTTGCTCCTCCCCGATCCCGATGGCAAGCTGACTCCCTGGGGAAGCCGTTCGTTCCGCACGAACTCTCAGGATCGCAATTCGGGCCGGCAGTGACGTCCAACGTTCCAACCCGTTCCGGTCGGCAGGCCAAAGGGCAGCGAGATGAAAAACCAATGGGGCGCCTTCGTGTGCACGTGCCGAGGCGCGCTCCCGATTCAGCCGGAGCGGCTCGGGAAGCCGGCATCGTTCACCTATGTGACGGACGATCCCGAGGCCGGCGCGGTGGAATTTGCCGCCCAAGCCAAGGCGCACGGGATCGACCGGATCGTGGCGAGTTGCTGCATGGGCACGGAGGGACTCAAGGCCGCCCTGGCGGCCGCCCGGGTGACAAGCCCAGTGTACGAACTGGACCTGAAGCATCGCTGCTTCCTCCCCCATCCCGACCCGGAGCAGGCCCACGCCAAGGCCGTGCGGATGCTGCACGGGGCGATGGCGGGGGCCGGGGATGTGCAGGAGATTCCGGAGCACCAAATCTCGATCGGCCAACGGGTAGTGCTGGTGCTGGACGACCCGGCGGGCCTTCCGCTGGCAGCCAAGTTGGAAGCAGCCAGCCGGCTGACCGTGGTGATCCCCGTGGCGCAGGAGACCTTCGGCCGGGCCGACGAGCATCGCGTCATCTGGGGCCGGCTCATCGGTCTTCAGGGCAGACTGGGGGAGTTGAAGGTCAATATCGCGGAATCCACGGGCAATGGCCGGCGCGAAGAGTCACTGCGCACGATCACGAGCGATCATCTGGTATGGGCCTCCCGCGCGCCGCTGCCGGTGAAGCGCCGGACGGGGGTGCACGTGGTTGCCGAATTTACCGCGGCTGAGATGGGCCGGACCGCATCCGACATTGCCGACCTGTCCGGGGATTTCCTCAAGCCTCAGCCCGTGCTTTACAATCCGGACATCTGCGCAGGCGGCGCCGCGCAGCGGGAGGCCTGCGGACGGTGCGTTCCGGCCTGCCCCTACAATCTGGTATCGCGCGATCCGGCAGCGCCCTTGCGAATCCGGGTCGATCACCTGGCCTGCGAGGGCTGCGGCGCATGCGTGGCGGCCTGCCCGACGGGCGCCTTGCGCTATGGCGATCCCAGCGCGGACACCGTGGCGAACACCGTGGCAGGTATGCTCAGCGCCGCCCATGACGCCGGCGGGGCTCCACCGCTCGTCGTGTTCCATTGCAGCGAGCGGGGTAAGCGGGCCATCGAGGCCGATCCGGACGCTCCACAGACCTATACCGCTCAGGCGCTCCCCGTGGAGATCCCGTGCCTGCGCTACACGTCCCCCGCCACGATCCTGGCGGCGTTTCGCATGGGGGCGGCAGGGGTGGCGCTGCTGGGCTGCGAAGCGTGCCCACACGGCGAGCGGGAAGCGCTGCTGGGGAATCTGGCCCTCACGCGGGAAATCCTGAGCCATTGCGGATTGGGTGCGGATCGCCTGCAACTGATCACCGTGCCGGACGGCGATCCGACGCCGGCGCTCCAGGCGCTGGACGATCTGGCTGCCCAACTGCGCCCGAGTCCGATGCGCTTTCCCGGCCGGCACTTCCACGCTGCGGATCCCAGGGAAGCTCTCGCCGAAGCGGTGGACGCATTCATGACTCAATTGGGACGGGAGCCGGGTGCGGTCCCGATCGCGCCCGATCAGCCGTTCGCCATGGCGGAGGTGCAAGCGGAAGGCTGCACCCTGTGCCGCTCTTGCGCCAACGTCTGCCCCACCCATGCGTTCCGCTTCGATGAGACCAACCAGGCCCTGACGTTCCGGCACATCAGTTGCGTGGCGTGCGGACTGTGCGAGCAGGTCTGCCCGGAATCCGTCATCACTTTGAAGCGCACCCTGCGGCTGGACCGGAAGGCCCTGGAAGACGTGACGCTGGTGCGCGATCAGATGATTTCCTGTGCCAAATGCGGCAAGCCGTACATCAATCGCAAGGCGCTGGAGGCGGTGGAGGGCAAATTGTCCAAGCTGCCCGCCCTGGGCGACGTCTTCTCCGGCGAACGCAAGCATCTGCTCCGGATGTGTCCGGACTGCAGGGCCATTACGGCCATGGGCGAAGTGAGCCGCGGCTGGCAGCCCTAGGCCGATCCAGCGCCCCGGGCCGCAAGGCGAAGAAACGGCCCGGACTCAACCCCACCGCAAAGTACGACGAATCCGAGAGTGAACGATGACCGACGAGATGGGCGGGGATCGGGAAGTGGCACAGTTCCGCCAGCAGCACTACGGGCTATTCGTCACGCTGCTGGCCAACGAGCCAACGACGGACCTCCTGGCCGCACTGGGGCGTGACATCGGCGTGCGCGCCGAGGCGGCCCGTGCTCTGCATCCGCTGTTGGGCCAAGGCTGGGAAACCCTGGCGGAGGTGCTTCCGGGCCTGGATGCGGACGCGGCGACGGCCGAGTTCCTGCGCATGTTCATCGGGCCCTTTCAGCCCGAGTCCACTCCCTACGAATCCTGGTACCTGACCGGCCAGTTGTTCCAGAAGCCGCTGGTCGCCGTGCGGGGCTTCATGAAGGAACTGGGGCTGGAACGGGAGGAGCAGCGCTTCCCCGAACCGGAGGACGTGCTGGCGTTCGAGCTGGAAATCATGAATTGGCTGGTCACCCGCCAACTCGCGGCTCAATCCCCCCAAAAGGAAGCGGAATGGCTGCAACGGCAGGAGCAATTCCTCCGGGAGCATCTGCTCGTGTGGGCGCCCGCCTGCACGGAGGATATGGAGCGAACGAAAAGCGCGCTCTTCTATCGTGGCGTCGCCCAACTCCTGCGCGGCTTCCTGGCGTGGGAGCGCGCGGAGTTTCAGCGGCGGGGAATGGGCGCGGTCAATACGCTCGAGCAGGCACGCAAGGGCTATTCCCAGGTGGGCCGTTATCGCGGCCCCATTGCTGAAGAGCAGTTCAACGCGGCTCCGCCCCCCAAGACCGAGTAGGCACCCGAAGACCCGTCGCTGTGTTGGGGCGGGCCGTCCACGTGCAGCGCCGCAGGACCCCGGACTGCCACCCGGAAGTTCCGCCAGGCGCCACGGCAAATGGCGGGGGAGACTATTCGGGATAGGCCAGCAGACGCTGGATCACGGAATAGCCCTCGCGAATCACGACGCCCGTCCGTCCGGCTTCCGATTCGCCGAATTTGACGGCGCGGTTTCCGCGCGCCAGTTGCTCGCTTGTGGCCAGGGCAAACGGCACCGGATCGGGCGTGTGGGTCTTCAGATGGACGGGCGTCGCATGGTCCGAAGCGATGAAAAACTTGAAGGGACCGTATTGTCCCATGCCCGCAAGCAGGGGACCCACGATCTTCTCGTCGATGGATTGGATGGCTTTCACCTTCTCCGCGAAGTTCCCCTGGTGGCCGGCCTCGTCGGGGGCTTCAATGTGCACGAACAGGAGATCGCAGCCGGCCAGGCCCTCCAAGGCGTATCGGCCCAGGGCCGCGTAGTCGGTGTCCAGATAGCCCGTGGCTCCCGGCACCGTGATGAGCTTGAATCCGGCATAGGTCGCCACACCCCGCACCAGATCCACTTCGGTGATACAGGCACCTTTCAGCCCATAGCGGGAGGCGAAGGAGGGAATGGTCGGCGCCTTACCCTGCCCCCAGAGCCAAACTTGCGAGATCGCCGCGTGACCCGCGTCGATTCGCTTCCGGTTGGCGGGGTGCTCCGCCAAGATGGATCGGGAGGCCGCCATGATGCGCGTCAACTGTTCGGCGCCCATGCCGCTCGGCCCATGGGGGCCAATCGGCTTGTCACTGATGTCGTGGGGCGGCGTGCATTTCATCGCCTGCATGCCCTTGCGCCACACCATCAAGTGCCGGTAGCTGACGCCCGGATAAAACTGGAAGGATTCATTGCCGAGCTTTTCCTGCAGAGCGGCCACCAGTTCCGCGGCAGCGGGCGAATCCACGTGGCCGCCGGCAAAATCCGCCATGATCTCTTGGCCCGGCGCGTCGGAGAGGCACACGAGGTTCATGCGGAAGGCAATGTCGTCCGGACCCAGCTTCACGCCCATGGCCGCCGCCTCCAGCGGCGAACGGCCCGTGTAGTAGTCGCGCGGGTTATAGCCGAACAGGGCCAAGTTTCCCACGTCGCTGCCCGGAGGCAGGCCCAGCGGAATCGTATGAATCAGCCCGAACTGCCCGGCACCGGCCACCCGATCGAAGTGGGGTGTGCGCGCTGCTTCCAGGGCGCTCGGCCCGGGGGTGGGGCGCTGGAGCATGTCGCCCATGCCATCGCCCTGAATGATCACATATTTCATGGTGCGCCAAGCCACCCTTTCACCGGTTCGCGCCGCAGGCCGTCAACTGTTCTCAAGCATTGTGACAGACCGTTGCTCCATGCGTAACATTCCGCACGCGGGGGTGGCAAGGAAAAGCCCGCGCACGCACGGCATCGGTGCAAGTCACCGGCCCGCCCCTTGCCGGTGTCGCATACAGCCCGCCGCGGCACAGGCTGCCTCGGCCGTCCCGGACCGCGATCGCGGAACGACCCGGGGCAGCCAAGGCAGAGGGGGCTGGGCCTCCGCCCGACGTGCTGTAACGTTCAGCAAATCCCTGGAAACCCGATCAAGGTTCGAACACACCCTGTTGCACACATCGCCCTTCACCGATTCGGTCAGAGCAACTCAAATCAGGCTCAGTGCCTACCCTGGCTTCGTCTCTGTGACTTTGCCGGTCGAATCCGATAGGGTACTTCTTCCATGCGAATCGATTCAGAGCCGGTGACTGCCGTGAGGTGGAGCACCACCGTCTGCCATCGGGAACGGCGTCGCCGGGTCCATGGTGCGGTTGGGGTTGCGGCCTCGGCGGTGCGCCCATCGATCGCGATTCTGTCACCCTTCCTGCTGCTCACGGTGCTCCCCGGCTTGGTTTGCGCGGGGGAGCCAGGGTCGCCCGCATTTGTGCCGCCGGTCTGGACCGTCCTGCCCTTCGCCGGCATGCTGCTGTCGATCGCCCTGTTCCCGCTGTTCGCGCCGCACTTCTGGGAGCACCACTATCCCAAAGTGAGCTTGCTCTGGCTGATCGTTGCCATCGGCCTGATGGCGCTCTCGGTACCTTCGGGCTTGGGCATTGGACAGACCTATGGCGCCCGATTTTTCTCCACGGCCGAGGAGTACGTGGCGTTCATCATCCTGTTGGCGTCGCTGTACATCATCTCCGGAGGCATTCACATCTCCGGGCACTTGCCCGGCACGCCACTGTTGAACACGGCGATCCTGCTGATCGGCAGCGTCCTGGCCAGCGCCATCGGCACCACGGGTGCGTCCATGCTGCTGATTCGCCCGCTGATCCGCGCCAATGAGGGCCGCCGGTACCAGGTGCACGTGGTGATCTTCTTCATCTTTCTCGTCAGCAACATCGGCGGGGTGCTCACCCCCATCGGCGATCCACCCCTGTTCCTGGGGTTCCTGCAAGGCATCCCGTTCGAGTGGACGCTCCGATTGGCGCCCATGTGGTTCCTCGCCACCACCTTGCTGCTGGCGCTATTCTTCGGCCTGGATGCGGAATTGGCCCGCCGCGAAGGCAGGGTACACAGCAGCGATCCGGTGCACTTCCGGATCGCGGGCAAGCGCAATATCGTGCTGCTGCTGGGTGTCGTCGGCGCCGTGATCCTGAGCGGCGTGGTGCATTTCGAAACGACCCTCCCGGTGTTCGGGTTCGGGGAGTTGCACATTGAAGCGCTGATCCGCGACGGCGCGCAAATCGTGTTGGCCGGGCTCTCGCTCTGGTTGACGGCGCACTCCGTCCGGCGGGGCAATAACTTCAACTATGCGCCGATCCGGGAGGTGGCGATCCTGTTTCTGGGGATTTTCGCCACGATGATTCCGGCGTTGATGCTGCTGAACGCCCGGGGCGCGGCGCTGGGAATGGATACGCCGGCCAAGTACTTCTGGTTCACGGGGTTGCTCTCCAGCTTCCTGGACAATGCCCCCACGTACCTCACCTTCCTCGCCGCCGGCATGGGCTCCTTGGGCGTTACCGAAGCTGCGCAGATGATTCAGTCGCCCCAAGGGGTGCGAATCCTGGAAGCGATTTCGGTGGGATCGGTCTTCATGGGCGCCAACACCTACATCGGCAATGGGCCCAACTTCATGGTCAAGGCCATTGCCGAGCAGTCCGGCGTGAAGATGCCGTCCTTCTTCGGGTACATGGTATACAGCGGTCTCCTCCTGATCCCGCTGTTCTTGCTCATCACCTGGATCTTCTTCTAGCGGGGGGCGGGCGCTCCGATCGGCGCCGGTTCCGCCACACGGGACGGTGCGACCCGCCTGGACAATGCCCACCGCTGCCCGTGGGGAACCGCTGTCGCGGCTTGCCTTGAGGCGGCGGATGCTTTCGGGTACGGTGCAGGCGGGCCTGCCCCCGGACGGCGCGTTGCCGACCTTCCCCGCGCCCGATTCGCACGGGCTCACCCCGAACCCCTCTTGGAGTAAATCCATGATGCGCAGGATTGCCGGGCTGCTCATGCTGGGTATGGCGTTGAGCCTGCCGCTGCACGCACAGTCCTACCGGCCCGAGTACAAGCTTTCGACCGTCGTTGGCACCGCCTTTCCCTGGGGGCAGGCGGGTGAGCGTTGGGGCAATCTGGTGCGGGAACGCACGCAGGGCCGCATCATCATCAAGATGTATCCCGGCGCCGCCCTCGTGGGCGGCGACCAGACCAGGGAATTCACCGCTCTGCGCCAAGGTGCGATCGATCTGGCCATCGGCTCCACCATCAATTGGTCGCCGCAGGTGAAGGAACTGAACTTGTTCTCGTTGCCATTTCTGATGCCGGATTACGCCGCCATCGATGCCCTGACCCAGGGTCCTATCGGCAAGGAGATTTTCGGCATCCTGGAACGGCAGGAAGTTGTCCCGCTGGCGTGGGGAGAAAACGGTTTCCGGGAACTGTCCAACTCGAAGAAAACCATCCGCACCCCGGCGGATTTGAAGGGCCTGAAGCTGCGGGTGGTGGGGTCGCCATTGTTTAACGACATCTTCTCCGCGCTCGGAGCCAATCCGACCCAGATGAGCTTCGCGGACGCCCAGCCCGCGCTGGCCACGGGAGCGGTGGATGGACAGGAGAATCCTTTGTCCGTGTTTGTCGCGGCCAAGATGCACACGCTCAGCCAGAAATACCTCACGCTCTGGGGCTACACGGCGGACCCGCTCATTTTTGTGGCCAACAAAGATGTGTGGGCCAGTTGGACGCCCGCGGACAGGGACATCGTGCGCCAGGCGGCAATCGACGCGGGAAAGGAATGCGTTGCCGCCGCGCGCAAGGGTATTGCGCCGCCAGAGGATGCGCTCCTGAAGCAGATTGAAGGACTGGGCGTGACGGTGACCCGGCTTAGCGCCGCCGAAGCGGACGCGTTCCGCCGGGCCACGAGACCCGTCTACGACAAGTGGACCCACACGGTGGGACCGGAGTTGGTGAAGCAGGCCGAGCAATCCATTGCCGCACGGCCCAAGCGGTAGGCCTCTTCCGGGGCGCCGGCGAATTGCCGGCACCCTGGGCAATCCTGCGGCGAGTCATGACTCCGCCATCAAAAGACCCCCACCCATCCCCCCGTGTTCCCATTGAATGGGAGCGGGCCGGTGCTGCGCTGGCGATGGCGCTGATTTGCCTAATTACCTTTGCCAACGTCGTCACCCGTTACCTCAGCAACTACTCCTTCGCGTTCACGGAGGAGTTTTCCGTGTTCCTGCTGGTGGTGCTTTCCTTCCTGGGGGCATCCGCCGCCTTCGGGGCGGACCGGCACATCCGCATGAGCTTCTTCACCAGACGCCTGCCGAGCCGCTGGGCCGATTCCATCGAAGCCGGGGTCAGCCTGCTCGCGGTTGCCCTGTTCGGCACGCTCGTCTGGTATGGACTGCGGCTCAGCTGGGACGATTGGCGCCATGACACCACGTCTCCCGGCATGGGACTGCCGCAGTGGATTTACTCCATCTGGCTGCCGGTGTTGTCGGTCCTCATCGTGATGCGCTTGTTGGGGCATGCCGTCCGCGCTTGGCGGGGGCGCCGATAATGGCCGCGGGCATCGTCCTGTTGTTCGGCGGATTCGCTCTGCTGCTGGTGTTGGGAGCGCCCTTGGTGGTGGCGCTGGGTGTGCCCGGCGTGCTGGTGATCCTGACCGAGGGTCTGGGCATCATGTCCGTGCCCACCAATTCCTACGCGGCCATTGCGAAGTACCCCTTGCTGGCGCTGCCGATGTTCGTCCTGGCGGGGATGATTTTCGAACGGGCGGGAGTGGCTTTGCGCCTCGTGCGGTTCGCTTCCTCCCTGGTGGGCAATCGCCGGGGTGCGCTCGGAACCGTGGCCATCCTCGTGTGCATGTTCCTGGGAGGAATCTCCGGGTCGGGTCCCGCCGATGCCGCGGCCGCGGCGACCGTGCTGGTTCCCCCCATGGCCCGGCAAGGCTATCCGCGGGCGTTTTCCGCAAGTCTGATCGCCGCGGCGGGGTCCACTGCCATCCTGATCCCGCCGTCAGTGGCCTTCATTCTCTATGCCGTGCTGGTACCGGGCGCGTCCGTGTCGGCGCTGTTTGCCGCCGGGTTGATTCCGGGGATATTGGCCGGGCTGTCGCTCATTGTGCCCACGCTCTTCTTCGCCTACCGGCTCGGGTTCGGCAGCGCAGGCGCCGAGGATCCGCTTCCCCTCTGGCAGTCGTTCAAGGAGGCCAGTTGGGGATTGTTCGCCCCGGTCATCATTCTGGGCGGGCTGGCGAGCGGCGTCTTCACCCCCACCGAAGCGGCGGTCGTTGCGGTGGCCTATGGGTTGTTCGTGGGCATCGTTGTCCACCGCACGCTCAACTGGCGGCTCCTGTACGAGGTGCTCGCCGAAGCGGCGGAGATTTCAGCGGTCGTCATGATGATCATTTCCCTGGCAGCGGTGTTTGCCCACGCCGGATCGACGTTGGGCGCGTTCGATGCCCTCGCTCACTGGTTGCTGGGCCTGGCCGGCAGCGAAGCCGTCATGCTGGCGCTGATCACCCTGGCGCTGCTGTTTGCCGGAATGCTGTTGGACGCCATCTCGATCTACTTCATCTTTCTGCCCATCCTGATCCCCATCGCGCACACGTACCACTGGGATCCGGTCTGGTTTGGCGTAGTGATTACGATGAACCTGGCGATCGGCCAGTTTACGCCTCCCGTGGCCGTGAACCTGATGGTGACCACCCGGATCGCCGGAATATCGATGGAATCCACGATTCCCTGGGTAATCTGGATGGTCGCCGCCATGACGATCGCGATGGTGCTGGTCATGGCGTTTCCCCAATTGGCCCTCTGGTTGCCCCATCTGCTGGGGTACCAGTAGGGGGCGCTTCTCGCCCACGGTGCCCGTGGTCCCCCGGCGCAACACCGGATCCGGCCTGACACCGGCTACCCGGGCGTCCGGTCATGCTCTCCAGACCCGTCTCGGCAACGTACGGTTGTCTGGGGAGGCGGGGCGCGCCCGGACGCTGGGTGGGAAGACGCGGCTACGTACCGGCCGCGGCGGTCTTCCCAACGATCCGGATGGGCATGGATGCCGGCCAAGGCCAGAGCGGATCCGGGCTGAAGCATTCCCTGGGTATCACTGCGGCGGAACCGCCACCCAGGGTGCAACGTCAGGCGATTCACGAATCCGACGCGGTGGGCCAGCGCCGCGGAAGGGCGGCGCGACCTTAACGCCACCAGCGGGTAACCAGCAGCAATGCCGCCACGGCAAGAGCCAATGCGGACATGCCCAGCGCAGCCAGTTTGTGGGATTGATCCCGGAGGGATTGGTGCATTTCGTCCCGGATGGCGACGAGTTTTACGTTTATGCCCTGCAGTTCCGATTCCACATTGGCGATCCGGCGCTCCAACCGCTCTTCCATCTGGGCAAGCCGGGTATTGAGTTCACGGGCGTAGTAGCCCTTCAGGTCGCGCGTGGCCTCCAGGACGGCGGATTCGATGCGCTCCGCAAGCGCCTCGCTGGGCGGTTGGCCGGCGGCATCGGTCGCGGGAGGATGGCCGGTCATGGCTCACCCGGCTCCAATTGCCGGATTGTTTCCATTTCCCGGCCGGCGGCGGATCGCATACTCATGGTGGACCGGATCGCTTTGCCCGGCCCCGCGGCGATCCGCCCTGGGACATCTCGTGCAGATCGCGCAAGAAGCGGAACGAGAAGATTCCGGAGTCGTGACCATCGCTCCAGGTGATGCGAATGGCATAGTTGCCCACGTACTCGCAGGCCCGGATGAAGATGTTGGGCGGAATCTTCTTGGAATCCAGGACTTTCTCGCCGGTGATCTCGTCCACGCAGCCCGCGCACGGGCAAACGTCCCGGAGCGCCACGAAGGGGTAGTGGCTCACCACGCCATCCCGCCAGTCGATGGTCAGGTCGTCCGCGAAGACAATATCACGGGGCTTGCGCTTGGCGATGTCCAGGGCCATTGGCAGGGATTCCAGTGAGAATGGCTAGAGATTCACCAACTTGAACTCGTCCTTGGCCGTAACACGGTAGATGGCCGCGCCTGTGGCAATCAACTCTCCCTCATGGTTCACCAGTTCCATGCGGGTGGAGGAGAGAATGCGCCCGTGGCGCATCACCGTGCCGGTAGCGACAAAGTACTTGCCCCGGCCGGGGCGGAGAAAGTCCACGCGCATGTCCACCGTACCCATGCTGTACATGGGAGAGCCCTCGGCAAAGCCGGCGACCACGGCAACGGCCCCGACCACATCCAGCGCGGAACTGATGACGCCACCGTGCAGGATGCCCATGTTGAAGTTCCCCACCAGTTGGGGCTTCATGTCGAACCGCAGAGCGGCCTTGCCACCCGCCGCCTCGGTGATCTCGAGACCGAGCACCTGATTGAAGACAATCTTCTGCTCGAAGACCTCACGCAGCAGGGCAAACCGCTTGGCGTCCATGGATCGGACCCCGGATGAAGTCACCGTAGCTCCTCCCGGATGTAATCTTGCACCGTGTTCAGGCGGGCCGGCAACACGCGAACGCGGGAGGGCCGCCGTTCCAGGTCCGCCAAGGCTGGCGGCAAGGGGGGATAGAAGCCCACGGCACGGTGAATGGCTTCGGCGAACTTGGCCGGATGGGCGGTCGCCATGCTCACCGTGGGCATGCCTGCGCTGGGCAGATCCAGCGCGGCTCTCACGCCCACGGCGCTGTGGGGGTCCAGCAGATACCCGTATTTCCGGTGTACCTCGCGTATGGTCGCGAGGGTTGTCGCGTCGTCCACGGCGCTCGACGTGAAATCGCCCCAGACGCGCCGCATCAGCCCTTCCGGCAGGCGGAATCCGCCTGCCGTGCGCAGGGCCGCGAGCCAGGAAGCGACACGCGCACCGTTACTGCCGGCCACATCGTGGAGATAGCGCTCGAAATTGCTGGCGACCTGAATGTCCATGGAGGGGCTCTGGGTTTGCACGACCCCGCCCTTGCGATACTCCCCGGTTTGCACGAACCGGTGCAAGATGCTGTTGGCGTTCGTGGCCAGGATGAGCCGGCCGATGGGCAGGCCCATCCGCCGCGCCAGCACGCCCGCATAGATGTGCCCGAAATTGCCGGTCGGCA
>JBGPEV010000011.1:0-15038 GCA_041482995.1 bacterium
AAGAACACCATCCTCAAGGTCTACGACGGGCGCTTCCGGGACATCTTCGCCCAGACCTACGAGAAGGAGTTCCAGGCCAAGTTCAAGGCGGCCGGGCTCACCTATGAGCATCGCCTGATCGACGACATGGTGGCGCAGATCCTCAAGTGGGAGGGCGGCGTGCTCTGGGCGCTCAAGAACTACGATGGCGACGTGCAGTCGGACACCATCGCCCAGGGCTTCGGCTCCTTGGGGCTGATGACCAGCGTGCTGTTCTGCCCGGATGGCAAGACCATGGAGGCGGAAGCCGCCCACGGCACGGTGACCCGCCATTACCGCGAGTACCAGAAGGGCCGTCCCACCAGCACCAATCCCATCGCCAGCATCTTTGCCTGGACGCGCGGCCTGTCCCACCGCGGCAAGCTGGACGGCACGCCGGAAGTCAGCAAGTTCGCGACGACCCTGGAGAAGGTCTGCGTGGACACCGTGGAAAGCGGCGCCATGACCAAGGACCTGGCCGCCAGTATCCACAACACCACCAACCCGCCGGCGAACACCTATCAGTCCACCGAGCAATTCATGGAAACCCTGGGCGCCAATCTGAAGAAGGCGCTCGGCGCGTAGGCGCCGTGGAACGCACCGGCGCCGAAGCGGCCCCGCTGTTCCACGTGAAACATGTGCCCCACCGGCTCAGCAATGGGCTGGGTGGGGCGTTGTGTTTCGGGGGATCGATTCCCCAGGAAGTGACGATCAGAACAGGTTGGGAAAGAGCTTGATGATGGCGACTGCCAGCGTCACCAAGCCGAAAACAATCGTAATGAAGCGCATCAGTTGTTCGCGCAGCGCCGAATGCATCTCGGCGCGCAGGCCAGCCAGATCCGCTTTGAGTTCCGATCGTACTCCTGCTATCTCACCGCGTAACTCGGCCATGTCGGCCTTGATTTCTGCGCGGACTGCCGCGAACTCGGCTCTGATTTCCGCCCGCAGCCGCTCGTTCTCCCCGCGGATGAATTCCTTCAGGTCCTGGTTATTGGCCTGGATGGCCTCTTCCAGGATTTCCGCCAGCCCTTGCGCCTGGCGGGCCGGGAAGCCGAGGGCTTCAAGACGCTGCGCGGTATGTAGTGGATTCGTGATCGGCATGTCCTGAAGATGGCACGATCAGCCGAATCGGGCAAGAAATCGCCCTAAGGTGCCGAGGGCGCCCACAATGTCATCTCTCATTGCTTGGATGCTGCCGGTGGGGCGCGCCTGCAGGGTCATATTTTCACATCGAGACCTATTTCACGTTTCACCCGCACCGCCCATTCCTGGTCACTTTGGGCTCCCCGGGTGACCCATTCCTCATCAGAAAAGGATGCGCGCATCTCAAGAAATTGAACTGCATCAGGGCCAACGGGGTACCGAAGTTGCCAGCTTTCAGTTTCTGCAATCTGGCGAATCAGGTCTCCCACAACGTAGGGCGAAACCGGTTTCTTGAGGGACGCAGCGAATAGAGCGCGGAGCCGCCGGGTATGCGGGTAGGGGCTATTGAGCACCAGCGGCTTGTCCTTGCCAAAAATCGCAGTGGCGATGACACCGGGCTCAACAATGGCGACGCGGATGTTGAACGCCTTGACCTCCTGAGCCAGGCATTCGCTCATTGCCTCAAGCGCCCATTTTGACGCGGCGTAAGCAGCTTGCGGCGCCGCAGCGAAGCGGCCCGCGACCGAGCTGACGTTGACGATGCGCCCGCTCCTGCGATTTCGCATGGCGGGCAGCACCGCCATGATGCATCGCAACGCGCCGGAATAATTGGTTTCCATCACCTGGCGAAACTCCGCCTATGGCATCTCCTCTACCGCCCCCGCCCAACCAACGCCCGCGTTGTTGACCAAGATGTCGATCTGCCCATTCTCGGCGAGCGCATGAGCGATTGCGCGATCGACGGAAGTGTCGTCATCCACGTTCATTTCGATGGTTCTCGCCGGGAGCTTCTCCTCAGAAACGATTTTCCTGAGCGCATCCCCGCCGCGAAGGTTACGCATCGTGGCAATGACGGTGTGACCGGCCCTCGCCAGTCACACGGCAGTTGCCATGCCGATTCCCGTGCTACTCCCGGTAATGAGAGCGATTCCCATGATCCCCCCTATCCCTGCCAATCTGGAAACATCCAGATGATGCGGTTATTCGGCCATTTTCCTTCCCCAGCTTCTCCCTAGCACACCCATCTCTGCGGAATCCATCTGAAGTGTGGATTTCTGCCCGCATGCGAAGAATTGACGGAGAAACTTGGATCCGTAGGTTGCCGTCTGGACGCGAATAAGCGCGCTTTACGCTTAGAACAGTTCTGCCATGTCCCGCGACTCGATCTCGCTGGCCTGAGTTCGAGTCGCTGCAATGATAGTGGCTGCGCGAGGTGGTGGGGATCGGTGCAATGACAACTGCGGATCAGCTGGGTCTTGTCAGTTTCCGCCGTCAATCCGTGCTGACCGCGTCATTCGCGATTCGACAGATCCTACTGTGCCGTCGTGTCGTCGTGGTTCAGCCGTTGGCTGTTCGCTGTTGAATCTGCGCAATCTGCGCAATCTGCGGTTTCGCAGTTTGGCAGTTCCGCCGTTCCCCTACGTCCCCGCCTCCAGGAATTGCTCGATGCGGCGATTGACGGCGGCGAACTGGGTGATGAACGGGGCGTGGCCCGCGCCCTTGCAGAGGTGGAAGACGGACTGGCGGAACAGCTTGCGCAGCAGTTCGCCCTGCCAGACGGGCGAGAGCCGGTCGTGCTCGCCCTGGATGATCAGGGCGCGGCAGGGGAGCGTCGGGATCACCTCGGCGTAGTCGTGGCTGATGAGCGCGTCGAACGTCAGTTTCAGGAATTCCGCCGCCTGGTAGGGCAGGGCCAGGTCCACGGGGTCGGGCAGGGATTCCTCCGCGCCGGAGAAGGCGAACTGCGCCCAACGCCGCAACATCTCGCGGGGATCGGCCTGGAGCGCGCGGCGCATGGAGGCCACGCGCTCCTGGGGCAGCCCGGAGAGGTAGCCCTCGGCATTGGTGAAGCGCACCAGGCCCCCCAGCAGCACCAGGCCTTCCGGCGCCAGGCCGCGGTCGATCAGCTCGTAGGCCAGGAACGCGCCGAAGCCATGGGCGATCAAGGCGCGCGGGGCGTTTTGCTGCGGCCCGAGGCGTTCCAGCAACTCGTCACAGAGCCGGTCCAGCACGTCGGCATGGCCCACATCGGCCAGAGGCGCGGGGAGGTTGTAGTCCACCACGACGTTGCGGTACTTGGCGCGGAAATACTCCACCTGCCGCACCCAACCCTGGGCTGGAAAGCCCCAATCGTGCAGATAAAGCAGCGTGGGTCCCTGGCCCGTGGCGTCAAGCTTCATCGGGCCGCCCCCCCGCCCGCGGCCGCCGGGGCGCCGGAGGGGTGCGCCGCGCCGCCGGCCGCCGTGAGGCGCCCGGCAAGGGCCGCCGCCGCCCGCTCATAAGCGCCCGGGGTGCCCAGGGCGGCGGTGACGCGCAGCAATTCCTCCCGCATGCGGCGCCGCCGGGGCGCGTCCTGGGCGAGCGCCAGGAAGGTCTCCCGCACGCGCCCGGGCGTCAGGCCGCCCTGCAACAACTCCGGCACCACCTCGTGCCCGGCCAGGATGTTCACGATGGCGAAGTGCCGCACGTAGGCGAAGCGCCGCGCGATGAAAAAACTCAGCGGAGAGACCTTGTAGACGGTGACGAAGGGCACGCCCGCCATGGCCATTTGCAACGTGGCCGTGCCCGAAGCGACCAGCCCCAGCTCCGCCACGCGCAGCAGGGGCAGGAAGGCGCCCTCGGCTACTTCCACGGGCGCGCCGGAGGCGGCCACGAGGCCGCGCACCAGGCCCGCATCCAGGTTGGGCGCGAGCGGCAACACGTAGCGGGCGCGGTAGCCGGCCTGCTCGATTTGGCGGATGCCTTCCAGCAGGGCGGGCAGGATGCGCCGCAGTTCGCTGGGCCGGCTGCCGGGCATGACGGCCACCACGGGCACGCCGGCCTCCAGGTGGAGCCGGGCGCGCAGGTCCGCCACCTCGGCATCCGCGGCGCCCACGCCCACCAGGGGATGGCCGTGGAACTCCACCGCGACGCCGGCCCGTTGGTAGAGCGGCACCTCGAACGGGAAGAGCACGATCATCGTGTCCACCACGCGGGCGATCGTGCGCAACCGGCCGCCGCGCCACGCCCAGACCTGGGGACTGGAGAAGTAGTGCACGGGGATGCCGCGCTTCCGGGCGGCCGCGGCCACCTTCAGGTTGAAGCCGGGGTAGTCGATCAGCAGCAGCGCGTCGGGCCGATCCGCGTCCAGGCTCGCCTCCACTTCCCACAGGATGCGATAGAGGCGCGGCAGGTGGCGCACGACCTCCAGGAGGCCGTGCACCTGCAGGTCAGCCAGCGCGTGGAGCGCCCGCAGCCCGGCCGCCAGCATGCGAGGGCCCCCGATGCCATAGGCCTCCAGGGCCGGCAAACGGCGGCGAAGCTCGGTCAGCAGGGCGCCGCCGTGGGCGTCTCCCGAGAGCTCTCCGGCCACCATGAGCAGCTTCATGGCGTCGGCGCGTCAGGGCAGTTCGTGGCGGGAGGCTTCACCGATCAGATCGTGATGGCCCCGCGCCTCGGCCTCCACCTGGCGCTGCCAGGCCTGCTCGCGCAGGTACTTGGCCAGGGCGGCATCCCGCGCCGCCAACTCGGGTTTGCCGGCCGCGCGATGGATTTCGGCCAGCAGTTCCGCGGGGCGGGGATTGAGCGCATCGATGCCCAGCGCCTCCCGCGCGCACTGCACCGCCTCGGCGTGGCGGCCGGCCTGCAGCGCCTCCCGGGCCGCCTGCAGCAGCGCCTTGATCCGATCCAGGTCCTTGAGGGGGGCATCCATGGGCCAATCCTGGCGGTGGGGGAGCCCAGCGGTGGCGCATTCGTCCCTGTGCGCGGCGCATCCGATAGGGTGCCTGGGATTATAGGCGGGCCGCCCGGTCAAAGCAATTTACGGACCGGCCTCCGCGCCACTTCGCGACGCCCGAGCGGCTGCCTGCCGTCGGGTCCGGCAGGCTACGGAAAGACCTCAATTTGAAGGGCCAACAACGACGAATCCGCAGATTACGCAGATTACGCAGATTTTCTTTCAGACCGCCGTGGCCATCTGCACGGGGGCTACACACACGCCTTGACGGGATGAGAATTCAAGCAAATTTTCTTCAGAGGCGGGTCCCAGCGGACGATGGACATGCAGTCCGCGCTGTGTCTGCAACGTGCCAAGCAATCGGCGCCCAACCGTCCCGGTCGAAAATCAATCTGCGTAATCTGCGTAATCTGCGGATAAGCAGTTTTTCCGCAGCCTGCTCGGACGACTACCGGGGCGGCTGCGGGTTGTTCCCAGCGGCGGGCCGCGCTTCCAGGCGGCCCTTCTGGTCGGTCAGCCAGCGGGTCAGCACTTCCTGGTCCCGGGGAGAGAGATTGTAGCGGGAATCGACGATCAGGTGCTCGAATTCCGGCTCGATGTAGGTGTAGAAGTGGCTGCGCCAGTCGCGGATCACGGGCAACCGCGCACGGTAGGTTACCACGCCGATGCCCAGTTGACGGCGGAAGTGAAACACGTCCGTGAGCCGCTCGGGTGCGGCGAAAAAGACGTCCATCTCCACCACGTCCGCGGGCATGGTGATGGAGAACTGGCCGAACTCCCCCACCGTCGCCACGTGGGCGCTGGGATGGGTGATGGCGCGCTCGTTGTCGAATCCGGTGAACTTGTGATGGTGCTTGAAGACCACGATCAGCGGGGGGCCCGCAGCGGGATCGGGCGGAGGAAGTTCCACGACGCCCTTCACCTCTCCGGTGCCCACTCCGGGGCTGAAGCTGGCCTGGGGCGGTAGACAGGCGGTGAGGGCGAAGGCGAGCAGCCATCCGAACGACAGGGGACGCGGCCGCACCCACGGGTGCGCGCCCACGATCCAGCCCCAGGCACGACGCCGCCAGCCGTGTCCCAACGGACGCGGGGGCGCCGGCCGGGCGAGCATTACTCCTCCTCGTCCTCTTCCGGAGCGGCCACGACCACGGGCGCCGGCTCTTCCTCGCGATAGATGCGCAGGATCGCCCCGTCGCGCAATTCCTCCAGCGCGGCGTAGGCGGGCTTGTGCTCCGTCTCGATCAACGGCACCTTGCCGCCGTTGTGCAGATCCTTGGCACGCTTGGCCGCGACCAGCACCTTTTCGAACTGGGTGATCTCGGTCACCCTGGGGTAATTCTCGACCAATTTCAGATAGCTCATGGATCGCGCCGGTTGGGTTGAGAGCTGTGCCGCGGGCGGGCAATCCACAGTATCCCTGGAATTGCCCGCCGGAACAAGCGGAAAGTGCCCACGGGGCGGGGCGCCCTCGTTCTCGGAAAGACCGCCAACTGGGTAGGACGGGCCGGAGCTTGCCCTGAGCCTGCCGAATGGGTGCCCGTCCGCGCGCGGAATTGCCGGCGCCTCCCGCAAGTGTCCGGCGCTGGGCGGGCCACGGAGGCCCGCCCTACCGCAGCAATTGGCGGCAGGGAGTCAACTTTGTGAGCGCCCTGACCCCTGGCGCCGCGGGGGCGATCCAGTCTACGGCAAGTAATCCAGCGCGTCCTTGGCCCACCCGGTAACCGCCGTGGCGGGCTGAGCGGTGGCGGCGGCCTGGAATTGCTTGCGGGCGGTTTCGGACTTGCCGGCCGCCAGATCGGCCGTACCGATGGCGTAGGCTTTCAGGTCGCCGAAGTGCTTGTCCGCGATTTGGTCGAAGAAGGCCTGGGCCTCTTGGGGCTTACCCTGGGCCTCGCGCACTTTGCCCAGGCCCAACAGAACGACTGCGCGCTGCACCGGCTCCAAGCGCGGGTGCGCGAGCGCCTTTTGGTAGGCGGCCTCCGCTTGGTCCCACGCCTTGCGCTCGAAGGCGATGCGCGCCAGATACGTGAGCGCGGCCGGCGTGAGGCGGGAGCCGGCGTTGGCCTTGACGAACGCCTGCATCGCGGACTCGGTCTGCTTAACGCGCTCGTCGGGCGCAACGGCCGTTTGGGTCAGCAGTTTCTCCGCCCGATAGAACGCGGCGGATTCGCTCTGGGCGACACTCTGCTCGTAGACGTAGTAGCCGATGCCACCGGCGACGATCACGACGAACGCAATGACCGCTCCCACCACCCAGCGCAGGTGCTGGTGGAGGTAACCGATCGTGTCGAACATCGTATCGCGAAAGGCATCGTGCCGTAGCTCTTCCTTGTCGATTCGTTGCTGGGCCATGGGTTCCTGAGTGGTTCCGGCGGAGAGTGGGGCTGTGGAGTGCGGGAAGCTTCGCGCAAAGAGCGTCAAGCAAAACTGCGAACTACCTCAACACAAAGGACACAAAGGAAAACAAAGAACAGCGAATTTTTCACACCGGCTGATCGACGATTTGAGCCTACCGAGTGAACTGATGCGCTGCTTCCTCTTGCTCAGAACCGCTGACCCGCGAAGCGAAATTGTCTTTGTGGTCTTCGTGGTCGGCGCCCGCCCTCGAGCGCAGCGAAGGGTGTTTCAGCAGTCTTGCTGGACGCTCTAAATTATTGAAATGATAGAGTGCGCTAATGGAACCCGCATCAACCTATTTGCATGGAGTGATTTCAATGCTATCCATTGGCACAGGGGTCGACCGGGCCAACGCGGCGCGGAAGACGTTGACGCTGTTGGCCGTTTTCCCATCCCGGAGCGCAGCCTGTCAAGCTGCGAGTGGCTGCACGAGGAACCGCCGATGGAATCGCAAGGATGCGCCACAGGCTGGAAGCGTGCGCCAAGGGTAATGCCGCCATGCCGCTGAACATCCATTCCCGCGCGAAGGTGGAGCGCTTCGACGCGCCCTTCCTCTTCGAGACGCCCTACCAGGGCCGGACGGAGAGCATCCCGATTCTCGAGGTGGGCTACGAATCCTGGGGCGATCCGCGCAACCCCACGGTGCTGGTGTGCCATGCGCTTTCCGGCAATACCCACTGCGCGGACCTGGAGCACCCCAACGACGACAATAGCGCCTGGTGGGTGGGCATGGTCGGGCCGGGGCGGGCCATCGATACCAACCGCTACCACGTGGTTTGCATAAACATGCTGGGCGGGTGCGGAGGCACGAGCGGTCCGGCCTCCCTCAATCCCGATACCGGCGCGCCCTATGGGCTGCACTTTCCTGTCGTCACCGTCACCGACATGGTGCGCAGCCAGAAGCTGCTGCTGGACCGGCTGGGCGTAACCCGCCTGCACGCGGTGACCGGCGGAAGCATGGGCGGGTTTCAGGCCCTCGCCTGGGCGATCGAATATCCCGAGTTCGTGGACAGGGTGATCCCGGTCGCGTCCTCGGCCTATTCCAATCAGTTCATGATCATGACCAACCGGGCGCAGATCGATGCCATCCAGCGCGATTACCACTACCGCGACGGGCGCTATCACGACGGCCCCCAGCCCGAAGCGGGGCTGGCCATCGCGCGCATGATCGGGTTCACGACCTTCATCTCGCCCATCATGATGGAGCGCAAATTCGCCAAGTACCACAAGAGCCTGCGCGAGCCCTACATCGATGGGCAGTTCCACCAGCAATACCTGCACGAGGCGGAAAGCTACCTGCACAAGGTGGCCTATCCGTTCACCGACACCTTCGACGCCAATTCCATGCTGTACCTGCTGCAGACGTGGAATCATTTCGACCTGGCCGTCAAGTTCGGCACGTTGGCCAAGGCCATGGAGGGTGTGCAGGCGAAGATGATGGTGGTGGCGGCCACGGGGGACAACCTCTTCCCGCCCTATCTCTCCGAGGAGATCGTCAAGGCCATGCAGGTGAACGGCAAGGCCGTCTGGTACGAGTTGGTCGAGGACGACTACGGGCACGATTTCTTTCTCATCCCGGAGATCATCCAGGACAAGATCGCCGCACCGATGGTGGAATTCCTGGAGCAGAGCTAGCCGCAACCGCGAACGGCAACTGCTGAACTGCGAAACCGCAGAGTGCGCGGCTTACGCAGATTCAAACAGCGACTGGACCTGCCAGTGCGGTTCACCTCTGCGTCGCCGCTGTTCTAGCAAACTGGCCACCGAGTCCTGGCCCGCGTCATCCAGTCGTCGGACACCCCCCAGGGCAAGTGCAAAGTTCCCTTACCGGGCGGGCAGGGGGTAGGCGCGGGCCTCCTGGCCTGCCCAGTGCGGGGGGTACGCTGGGGCGCCTGCCACTATCCACCCGCCTTTGAGGGCCTGGATCGACTTTGCACGTGCCCTGATGCCACCCCCCAGGGCAAGTGCAAAGTCCGGTTATGGGCTGCGTGGCACCTCATGTAGCCATCGCTCGTCTGCTCCGCGCTGCGCGCGGCCTCACCCTCCCACGCACAGCGCGGGCCCCACCCTCTCCAAGCCCCAACCGCGGGGCTGGAGAGGGAGTCCTGTGCGCCCACTTTGCCGCCGTGGCTGTGGCTGTTCCCCCTTCTCCAGGCCCGCAGTTGGGCCTTGGAGAAGGGCCGGGGTTGAGGCCGCGCGAAGCGCGGGACGGCCCGGCGGATACTTCGAGCCCCGACTTTGCACGTGGCCTGATGCCACCCCCTGCCTTGCCGGAAAAATTCTGTGTAATCTGTGAAATCTGTGGATGAAGTTGTTTTGCGAGGCGGGTTGAGACGGGGCAGGAGCAGCATGGGCGACCAGGAGTACATGCGGGAGGCCATTGCGGTGGGCCGCGCCGTGGAAGGCCAGACGGGGGATAACCCGGCGGTGGGCTGCGTGCTGGTGCGCGATGGCCGCATCGTGTCCCGCGGGGGCACCCAGCCGCCCGGCAGTTGCCACGCGGAAGCCTGGGCGATCCGCGCCGCCGAGGACGCCGGCGTGGCCATCTCGGATTGCGACCTGTACGTGACCCTGGAGCCCTGCTCCTTTCATGGCCGCACGCCGGCCTGCTCCGCGCTGATCGCGCAGAAACTGCCCCGCCGTGTAATCGTGGGCAGTCGCGATCCCCATCCCCGGGTGCGGGGTAGAGGCATCGGCGAGTTGCGCGCCGCCGGCATCGAGGTGGTGGAGGGCGTGTTGGCCGAGGAAGTGCGCGCCGCGCTGGCCAACTGGTTCGCCAAATGGCCCGAAGCGAGCTAGGGAAAACAACCGCGGAACCGGGGATTACGCGGATGGCGCAGATTCAAAACAGCAGGCGTGGCTTTGGGGCAGGGCCATCGCATTCTCAAGAAGACGTCAGAAGCAATGGGTGGCGGCGGGCCGGAGCCTGCCCTGAGCCTGCCGAACGGGTGCCCGCCCAGCGCCGGACGCTCGCGGGGGGCGCCGGCAATTCCGCGCGCGGACGGCCACGCAGGCCCATCCCACCCGGCAGGTGCGGGCGGTATGTTCCAGAATGCGGTTGCCCTGGGCTGTGAGGTGTTGCCGCTACGGTTTCGGGGTGCAGGCTTCGCGGCTCACGCAGCGCAGCAGGGGGAGTTGTCGCGCGCCTTTGGCCGGATGTCTGGCGGGCGGGCCGCTGTGGGCGATCCATTGCTGGAACTCGCCCAGGGTCATTTGCATTTCCGCCGGGGGAAAGCGGGTCTCGCCCGGACCATAGACGGTGAATTGGAACTCCTCGGAACCCGGCTGGCGGACTCCGGTCATCAGCAGCCGCTTCATGTCACCATCGGCAAGGGGAATCGGCGCCCTGCTTTGCGCTCCGCGCGCTGGCCACGGCGCCGCCATGTGCGCAAGCAACGATGCACGCCCCGTGCCGCTATCTGAAAAACTTCCATCCACAGATTTCACAGATGACACAGATTCAACTGCCCTGCTTCCGTGACCCGTGAAGCGGACGCGGCGGGAGCGGCAACATACCCTCTCCGGACTCGCGCCCGCCAATAGCGGATGAAAATCTGTGCAATCTGTGCAATCTGTGGATGGCTGTTGTATTTCCTAAGATGCCGCGGCTTGAACTTCAGGACGCAGGCGCCGTGCCTCGGCCAGCAGGCGCTCCAGGGAGGGCTCCTGCACGCCCAGCTTGCCGCATTCTTCCAGCAGCAGCGTCAGGTACTCCAGCGCCGAGCCGATGCTGCCGCTCCCGACAGCCACCAGCGCCGCTTGGCGCGCCAGGGGCAACGCGCCGTTGTAGTTCTCGTAGGTGAGCACGGGCAGATAGGTCCAGCAGGGCAGCCAGCCGGGAGCGGGTCCCGCGATCGTCCACACGGGCACGGCCACGCGCCGGTGGGCGCGGTGGAGACCTTCGCGGTCGTCCAGGTATTTCAGCACCGCGGGCGTCTGGGCGGGGTCATAGCGCAGGGCCAGACCCTTGGTCTCGCCCCCCGGGGCCAGGCTCACCACCATGCCCGGGTTTTCCTTCGTGCCCCGGTTGCGGGTGGAGACGATACCGTAGACGCGGTGATAGCCCTTCAGCGTAGCGGGGCGCTTCTCCAGGCACGCAAAGCCCGGCAGCCACATCAACGATCCGTATCCGAAAATCCAGCGCATGGTTCGCAACTCCGGAACTGCCTATCCACAGATTGCACAGATTGCACAGATTTCAACGGCCCCGGCATTCCTGCCACTTGGCCACAGAATCGGCGGTGGCAGTTCAATCTGTGTCATCTGTGAAATCTGTGGATGTCGTTTGCATTGCACGACTTACGCCGCGGCTCCGGCGTGTTGCAGATACTCGGCGTAGATTTGCAGGAACCCGCGCATTTCGGCGACCGTGCCGATGCTCACGCGGAAACAGTCGCCCACCGGGGGGCGCTGCGGGCGCACCAGGATGTCCCGGGACTTGAAGTACGCGGCGATGCCGCCCACGTCCTGGCTGCGCACGAGGAGGAAATTGGCGTCGCTCGGAAAAAACGGGATGCCGTGCTCACGCAGGAAGCGCTCCACCATCGGCTTGGCATCCTGCATCACCTCGCGGACGTACGCCTGCCACGGGGCCGGATGGTCCAGCGAGGCTTCCGCCCCCACCACGGCCAGCGCGTTCACGTCGTAGGGGATGCGGAGCTTCTCGATCTGCGCGATGAAGTCCGCCCGCCCCACCGCGTAGCCAAAGCGCAGGCCCGCCATCGCCATCGCCTTGGAGAAGGTGCGGGAAATCACCAGGTTGTCGTACTTCGCCAGCAGCGGCACGGCGGTTTGGCCCGAGAACTCGTAGTAGGCCTCGTCCACATAAACGGGAATCTTGCTGTTTTGCTTGAGGATCGCTTCGATCTGTTCCTGGCTGGCGGACGTGCCGGTCGGGTTGTTGGGGCTGACGATGACGATCAACCGGGTCTTGGAGGTCACCGCGGCCTGGACGTCGTCGAAGGGGAAGCTCATGTCCGCCTTGTAGAGCGGAGAGATCGCCTTGGCGCCGATACTGAGGGCCGTGCTGAGGATCACGAAGAACCCCGGCTTGGCCATGATCATCTCGTCCCCCGGCTCCAGCAGGGCGTGCAGGATCAGCTGGATGGCGCTGTCGGAACCGTTGGTCGGCAACACCTGGCCGGGCTGGACGCCCACATAGGCGGCCAGTTTCTCCCGCAGCGGGCCTTCCGCCGGGTACATGCGCACCTTGCCCGTGGCCAGATAGGCCTGCAGGGCGGCGGTGACCGCCGGGCTGGGCGGTTGGGTGGATTCGCTGAAGTCCAGCAGCAGGTAGTCCCGCTCCGTGCGGCCTTCCAGGGGCGGGTGGTACTGCTCCATGGCGGCCACGGCGGGTCGCACCTTCATCGCTCCGGTCCTTTCACAACAGATCGCTTTCCGGGTAACGCTCGGCCACGCCGCTACGGCAGCCGCGTGGCGCAGAGACACACGGTACCGGAATTGGGGCGGTGGTACAATCCGCGTGTACCCAGGGCAAGTGCAAAGTCATCGGAGGTGCCCAGGGCGCGATCAGTGGGGCGGGCGTCTCGCCCGCCAAAGGCGCCGAGTTGCCGGCGCCTCCCGCAAGCGTCCGGCGCTGGGCGGGCGAGACGCCCACCGGTTTACGCGCCCTTGGAAATCCGCTACCGTTTCCACATGCGCCATTCCATTCCCTTCGATACCCACACCTACGTGAAGAAACTGACGGCCTCGGGGGTTCCCGAGGCCCAGGCGGAGGTGCATGCGCAAGCGCTGGCGGACCTGGTCAACGACGAGTTATCCACCAAGCGGGACCTGGACGAACTGCGCATCGCGATGAAGGGGGACCTAGAGGAACTGCGCATCGCCACCAAGGGGGACTTGGAGGAACTGCGCGTCGCCACTAAGCACGACCTGGACGTGTTTCGCGTCGCCACCAAGCACGACCTGGACGAACTGCGCATCGCCACCAAGCACGACCTGGACGAACTGGAATTGCGGCTCCGCACAGCCATTGACGGAGGCTTGCGCGAGCAGGATTTGCGGCTGAAGGCCCATCTGGAAATGGAACTGCGCAAGCAGATGCTCTGGTTTTTCGGCATGCTCGTGATCGTGGCAGGCGGGATCTTCACGTTGTTCAAGCTGTTCCTTGCCGTCCCACCGGTCCAGTAGCCGGACCGTCCCGGTGTGCACTGTCCTGGCGATTGAAGGTTCCGTTCGTTAATCCATGGAAGACCTGCTCAAGCAAGTGCTCACCGCGCGCGTCTATGACGTGGCCGTGCGCACACCGTTGGACCCCGCCAAGAACCTCTCCGAGCAATACGGCAACCGGATCCTGCTCAAGCGGGAAGACTTGCAGCCCGTTTTCTCCTTCAAGGTGCGGGGCGCGTACAACAAGATCGCGCAGTTGGAGCCGGCGGAGCGGGCCAAGGGCGTGATCTGCGTGTCCGCCGGCAACCACGCCCAGGGCGTCGCCTTGGCGGCGCGGCACCTGGGCATCCCCGCGCTGGTGGTCATGCCGGAGACCGCGCCGCGCATCAAGGTCAACGCGGTGCGGCAACTCGGCGCCGAAGTCGTGCTGCACGGCGATTCCTACTCCGATGCCGCCGGGCACTGTGCGCGACTGGTGGAGAGCAGCGGGATGACCTTCATCCATCCCTTTGACGATCCCCTGGTGATTGCCGGGCAGGGCACCATCGGCCATGAGCTGTTGCAGCAATGCGCGGACCTCGATGCCGTGTTCGTGCCCGTGGGCGGCGGCGGTCTCATCAGCGGAATCGCGAGCTTCATCAAGGCATTGCGGCCGCGGACGAAGATCATCGGCGTGCAGCCGGAGGACAGCAACGCCATGGCGCTCTCCCTGAAGCGCAAGGAGCGCGTGATCCTGGAGCATGTGGGCATCTTCGCCGATGGCGTCGCGGTCAAGCAGGTGGGGGCGCTCACGTTCCGGCTGGTGCAACAGTTCGTGGACGAGGTGATCACTGTCTCCACCGACGAGGTGTGCTCCGCCATCAAGAGCATCTACGAGGACACGCGCTCCATCATGGAGCCCGCGGGCGCCCTGGCCGTGGCCGGCCTGAAGGCCCTCGTGGCGCGGGAGGGCTGGGAAAACCGAACGCTGGTGGCGATCAACTCCGGCGCCAACATGAACTTCGACCGCCTGCAATTCGTGGCGGAACGCACCCTCACCGGGGAAAAGCGCGAGGCGCTCTTCGCCATCACCATCCCCGAGCGGCCCGGCTCCCTCAAGTTCCTGCGCGAGCACGTGGTGGGCGACCGCAACATTACCGAGTTCAACTACCGCCTCTCCGGCCGCGACGAGGCCCATGTTTTCGTTGGAGTGGGCATCGCCAGCGCGGCGGAAAGACAGGGCTTCGGCGAATTGCTGCGCCGCAATGGCTTCCAGTTCGAAGACCTGACCGACAACGAATTAGCCAAGGTACACGTGCGGCACATGGTGGGCGGCCGCTCCGATGTGGCCAAGGGCGAGGTGCTCTACAGCTTCGACTTCCCCGAGCGTCCCGGCGCCCTGCGCGACTTCCTGGCCGCCATGAGCGGCACCTGGAACATCTCCCTCTTTCACTACCGCATGCACGGCGGCGATTTCGGCCGCGTGCTGATGGGCTTCGAGATTCCCGCTGGGGACGAGGCGCGCTTCCAGCAATTCCTCGACAACTTGCACTACGACTACGAAGAGCAGACGGGGAATCCGGCGTATCGGTTGTTCTTGTAAGGTTGGATTTCTTAGCATGGTAGCCACAGCACAGGGGGTCAGCATGGCCATTCC
>JBGPEV010000012.1:0-14424 GCA_041482995.1 bacterium
CACCCGGTGCGGCGGGGGCGGCTCCCGCGGATAGTCTACGGCCAGACGCGCAGGGCGATGCGGGGAATGTCACGGTTGTAGGGGCGGATCGCGATCCGCCCCAGCGTGACTGGCGCGCCGCCATCGATGGCCGCGTGACGGGTGGGTGAGGGGTGCCGCAGCCAAGCGAAAACCGGAATCGGGCGTGGGCAGCAGTTCTCCCCTCTCCCCCCCTCGCTTGCGAGGGCGGGAGAGGGGCAGCGCCGGACGCTTGCGGGAGGCGCCGGCAGCGCTGGAGAGGGAGGGAGTTGCGGGTTACCCCACCACGAACGTCCGCGACGTCGTGCCGTCCTTGCCCACGGTGAAGCGGATCGAGCGCAGGCAGCGCGGGCAGCGCCCCAGGTAGAACGCGCCGCTGGGGTCGCGGTAGACGCGCTGATAGACGTTGCAGCAGTCGAACAGGACTTGCAGAAAGGGGCGCGGGGCGACGGGCCTACCGGTGTCGGTCTGACTCAAGGCGGTCCTCCCTTGGGGGAGAACGGGTTGAGGGGTGGCGGTGCGCCGCCCCCGGGTTGCACCGCGCCGGAGAGCGTCCTATAAGGGCGGTACGCAACTGCTCGGCCGACCAGTTTCCTAATGCGATGCAAAGGGCGAACCGGCGACGAGTGCCAGAACTGGCGGCTGGGCGAAAACTGGCCGGATTCGCGCCACAAAATCTGCGTAATCTGCGCAATCTGCGGATTCGCAGTTCTGCGGTTCACGAAGTGCGCGGAGGTCAAATGAAGGACAGCTTGGCACCCGGCATCACGCTCAGCAAGAGCCTCCCCACCACCGCCGCCATGGGCATTTCCCACCTGGGCCCGGGCGGGGCGGTGCTCTCCACGCCCGCCATGATCGGGCTGATGGAACTGACGAGCCTGGAAAGCGTGAAGCCGCATCTGGACGAGAGCGAGAACACGGTGGGCACGATGGTGCACGTCTGGCACCGCGCCGCCGTCAAGATCGGCGAGACCGTGCAGGTAACCGCCACCTTGAAGGAGCGCGACCGTCGCAAATTGCTGTTCGAGGTCAAGGTGGCTGCCGGGGACAAATTGATCGGCGACGGCACCCACGAGCGATTTGTTATCGATCTGAATAAATTCGGGAAAAGCTGATTCATGGAGGCGGCGTGGACGTGGCCCTGTTTCTGCATGGAGGGGGGCGGGAAAGACCGGGACATCGGGGGGATGGAGCCTCCCAGCCCGTATCGCACCAAACCCCCCGCAGGGTTGGAGGCCCTCATGAAAGAGATCTTCCAGATTCGCCGCACGGTGAACCGCCTCGGCCGCCAGTTGGAGCAGTTGGCGGGCAACCAGATCGCGCTCAACCGCGCGTTCGAGTTGCTGTCCAAGAAGGCACAGACGGTCGAAGAGATGGTGGTGATCGAGGTGATGCGCGAGGTCTACCAGGAATACGAAGAGCAGCGCACGATCGCCGGCATTTATGCCGGTTCGAACACGCGCTCGGCGCGGATGCCCGGGATCGCGTTGAGCCGCTGAAGGATCCGCTTCAATTGACGGGAATCGGCCACCAGCACCGTGAGGTGCTGGGTATAGACCCCTTGCTTGGCCGTGATGCGGCCGGAGGTGACCGGGGTGCCCTCCTCGTCTTCCAGCAGGGGAATGACGCTGAGCAGGTGCTTCATGGACGTGGTGGCCTGGATCGCCAGCAGCAGCGGGCGCTGGGCGCCCACCTCGTCGGCCCACTGCACGTCGACCACCCGTTGCTCGTGGTAGACCTGCCGCCCCAGCGCGGCGCAGTCGCGGTGATGCACGCTCACCCCCCGGCCCCGGGTGATGATGCCCGTGAGCGGGTCGCCGTGCACGGGGGAGCAGCACTTGGCAAAGCGCACCATCAGGTTTTCCATCCCCGCGATGAGCAGATCGTTGCGTGCGCCGCCCGGGCGGGACTTGCGCGCGGGCGTCCCGGGCCTGGCCGCCGGGGGCTTGGGCGCGGGCCGGTCGCCGGCGGCCTTGGCCTCGGCCGGGAACAGCCGCGCCAGGATCACCTTCAACCGCACGTGGCCGAAGCCCTCGGCGGCGTAGACCTCGTCGGGATTGTGCAGGTTGTTCTTCTGCATCCACTCGCGGAAGCCATCGTGCCGGAACAGGTCTTCGGGCTTGCGCGTGACGCGCTTGGCCTCGCGCAGGAAGATCTCCTTGCCCAGCCGCAGCGCCTCCGCCCGCTCCTGGTTGCGCAGGTAGGTGCGGATCTTTCCCAGCGCCTTGGAGCTGACGGCGTACTTGAGCCAGTCCTCGTTGGGCACCTGCTTGGCGGAGGTGAGGATCTCCACCACCCCGCCGTTCTTCAGGGGCGTGCGCAACGAGACGATCTTGCCGTCCATCTTCGCCCCCGTGCAGTGGTTGCCCACCTCGCTGTGGATGGCATAGGCAAAGTCGAGGGGCGTGGCCCGGGCCGGCAGCTTGATCACCTCGCCCGTGGGCGTGAAGACGAAGATCTCGTCGGGGTTCAAGTCGCGGGAGAGCAACTCCATGGATTCCCGGGGGTCCTTGCCCACCTCCAGGTTTTCCAGCAGCGTGCGGAACCAGGACACGCTGGCCAATTCGCGGGCATCCTGGGCGCTGCCGTCCTTGTAGCTGAAGTGGGCCGCGATCCCCAATTCGGCCTCCCGGTGCATCTGCTGGGTGCGGATCTGGATCTCCAGGATGTCGCCGCTGCTCGCGAACACGCTGGTGTGCAGGGACTGGTAGCCGTTGGCCTTGGGCAGGGCGATGTAGTCCTTGAAGCGGCCGGGGATGGGCGTGAAGTGGGCGTGGATCAGCCCCAGCACCTTGTAGCAATCGTCCTTGTCTTTCACGATGATGCGGGTGGCCAGCAGGTCGTAGATCCGGTCCAACCCCACCCGCTGCTTCTGCATCTTGGTGTGCACCGAATAGAGGTGCTTGGCCCGGCCCACCACCTCGGCGGGGATGCCCTGTTGCTCCAGCAGCGCGCGCAGTTCCGTGTTGATTTGCTCGATGGGCGCGCTGCGGGCGCGGATTCGCGCCTCCACCCCCGCCTTCAGCCCGGCGCTGCCGGCCGGGTCGAGAATCTGGAAAGCCAGGTCCTCCATCTCGGCCTTGAAGTACTGGATGCCCAGCCGGTCGGCGATGGGGGCGTAGATGGCGAGCGTTTCGCGCGCCAGGGCCGCGCGGGTTTCCGCATCCGCCTCGCCCAGGGAGCGCAGCGTCTGCAGGCGGCTGGCGAGCAGCAGCAGGATCACCCGCAAGTCCCGCGTGCTGGCCAGGATCATCTGGCGCATGTGCTCGGCGCGGGAGGCCTCGGTGCCGTGGAACGTGGCGCGGCCGAGGGTCGAGACCTCCTCCACCAGCCGGGCCACGTCCTCCCCCACCACTTCGCGCAGCGCGCTGGGGTCGGCCAGGGATTCCTGCAACACGTCGTGCAACAATCCGGCGACAAGGCAGGCCACGTCCAACTTCATGTCGGCCAGGGTGTTGCTCACTTCCAGCGCGTGCTGCAGGGCCGGCCGGCCCGCGGGGGTGAAGGCGCGCCGGTGCAGCGTGGCCGAATAGACGTAGGCCTTGTTCAACAGCGCCACCTCCGCCGGGTCCGGGATGTAGGCGGCGACTTTGGCGGTCAGATCGTCAATGCGGATCATGCCGGGGATGCGGAAGCCGTGTTGCTGGCGCCTCGTGCGTGGACTTGGCGGCGGGGCCGAACCAGCGAAGCTTGGGGAATGAGGCGGCCCGAGCCCGCCGACGGCAAGCACACCGCCCCGCGTGCGGCTCCAGGCCAATTTCCATTGTACGCGTGAGGCGGCGAAAAGACAGCCCCGCTGGAGCCGGAAATGGGACCCTTCGACGTCAAACAGAGGATGCAGCGGAGGATGAACAACCCGCGCGCGTGCGCCCCCGTGCGGCGCAATGAGCGGACCGGCCGGCGGTGTCGCCCTGCTGAACCTGGGCGGCTACGCGCCGCGCCCGGTGAACTCGCGGTAGGTCTCGCGCACGATCGATTCCAGGTCGCGCCGCAGCACGTGTTCCATGCGCTCGCGCAACCAATCCGTCACCTCGATGCCCAGGGTGGCGCGCACTTCCTGCTCCAGGGCGGCCAGAATCTGCTCGCGGTCGATGCCCTGGTGCAGGGCCGCGGCGACCACGGCGGACTCGCCGCCGGCCGTTGTGCCCGGGGTGCCGGAGATGGAGAACTTCACGGGACGCTGCTGCTCCTTGGAGATGATGCTGAGGAACTCATCCACGGCCTGGTCGACGCTCTGGTTGACGATCGCGTAGTCGTACTGGTTCTCGAAGCTCATCTCATGGGCCGCGCGCGCCAGGCGCTTCTGCAGATTGGCGGGGGTCTCGGTGCCTCGGCCCCGCAGGCGCGTGCCCAGTTCGTCCAGATCGGGCGGCTTGACGAACACGAACACGGCGCCCTGGCAATTCTCCTTGATCTGAATGGCGCCCTGGGTATCCAGGTCGAGCAGCGCGTGGGTGTTGACCGACAGGATCTGGACGATGTGGTCGCGGTGGGTGCCGTAGAAATTGTCGTAGATGAGCGCCCACTCCAGGAATTCCAGGTTGGCCGCCCGCTGCTGGAATTCCTCGCGGGAGACGAAGAAGTAGTCCCGCCCGTGGATTTCGCCGGGGCGCCTCGGCCTTGTGGTCATGGAGACCGAAATCCGCATCCCCGGCGTGCGCCGAACGACTTCCTTGATGATGGTCGTCTTGCCCACTCCGCTGGGCCCGGAAACTACAAATACCCGTGGATACGCCATGACTCCCCGCTCGCGCCTGAAAAATCGTGCCCTACTCGATATTCTGGATCTGCTCCCGCAGCCGCTCCAGTTCCGTCTTGATCTCAATCACGTGGGCGCTCACCGCGACGTCGCTGCTTTTGACGGACAGGGTGTTGGCCTCCCGATTGAGCTCTTGCAGGATGAATTCAAATTTCCTGCCCAACGCCCCACCCTGCTCCAACATTTTTTCGAGGTTTTCCAGATGGGTGTTGAAGCGGGTGAGTTCTTCGGAGACGTCGCAGCGTTCCGCGAACAAGGCGATCTCTTGCGCGATGCGGTCTTGCAGCGGCCCCAGGTCTCCCGTGCCCTCCATCAGCCGCGCGAGGTTCTCCCGCAGCTTGCGGGCATAGTGCGTCGGCAGGTCCTGTGTCAAGGGGGCGATCTGGGCGATGTGGCTGCGCAGCAAGGCCGAGCGCTCGCGCAGGTCCCGCGTCAGGGCTTGGCCCTCCTGGCGGCGCATGGCGAGCAGCGCATCGGCGGCCCGGCCAAAGGTGTCCTCGATCAGGCGCTCCACATCCTCCTTGCGCGACTCCCAGGCGCTGGTGAGGATCGGTTCGCGGGCGTTGATCAGGTCACCCAGTGAAAGGTGCACGGGCTGGCCCATCAGGGTCGAGACCTCGCGGAAGATACTGGCATAGCGCTCCAGAGCCGCGCGGTTGACGACCAGGCCCGACTGCTCCGCGTCCTCCGAGGCCAGGGTGACGCTGCCATCCACCTTGCCGCGCTCACAGCGTCCGCGCAGGGCCTTCTTCAGGGTCTCCTCGAGAGCGGACAGCCCCTGGGGCAGCTTGACGCGCACGTCCAGGAAGCGGTTGTTGACCGACCGCAGTTCCACGGTGCAGCGCCATCCGCCGCCCGCGGTCTCTGCCCGGCCGAAGCCCGTCATGGACTGGATCATTCGCGGTTTCCCTGTTGGCGGCGCGGCGCGGCGGAGCCGTTGTGCTCGCGGGCCAGTTGGCGGTCATAGGCCTGCCGCCGGTCGGGGCTGCTCAGCACGTCGTAGGCTTGGCCGATCCTACGGCTCATCCGGTCCGCCTCGGCCTTGACCCAGCCGAATGCCGAGGCATTGTGCAGGTCAGGGTGGTACTGCTTGAGCAGCCGGCGATAGGCGCTCCGGATCTCCACCTCCGTGGCGGAGGGGTCCACTTTGAGAACCTCATACCACGTCGGCTCCTCGGCGGCCGCTTCGCGGGGGGCGTCGGCCGCCGGCGTGGGCTGCGGGTCGCTGAATTTCAAATTGCGCAGTTCCTCCGCGATCGCCTTCAGGCGGCGATGCACTTGGCCCAGATCGCCGGCCGGGTCCGCCAGCCGGCGGCGCAGCGCGGCCAGTTCCGCCTCCAGGCCCATGAAGTACGACGTGTGCTCCCGCGCCAGGTCCGCATGGCGGGCCAGCCGCAACAGGTCCTCCGTCTTCTCCTGGGCGTTCTCGATCACTTGCAGGCGCGCGGCCGAGCGGCGTTCGCCGGCGGGGGCCTCCAGCCGTTGCCGGCGGGGTGCCGCCGCCGGGGGCCGGGGCGCCGGCTTGGGCCGTGCGGCGTGGGAGCCCGTGGGACCTTCCGGCCGGGGCCGTCCGCCGCCGGGGATGCCATGGGGCACAGGGCCCGGCGGTTCGGCCGGCGCCGGGGTGCGGGCGGTCTGGGCTGCCCGGTAGCGCTTCCACACGAAGCCCATGATCAGGGCGGCGAACGCCGCGCCCAGCAGGGCCGCCCACCCTTGGCGGCCGGAGGAACCCGTGGCCCGATTCTGGATCTCCGCCTGCAGGGCCAGTGCGGCGGGTTGGGACGGATCCTGCCGCAACACCTGCTCCACCAGCGCGGCCGCGGCGGGAAACTCGCCCAGGTTCAGCTTTTCCCGCGCCTGTTCCAGCGTGATCTCCTGGGCGCGGCGGCCCTCGGCTTGGCGGATCAGGCCGTTCGCTTCCTGCCGCAGGGCGCTGTCGGTGGAGATCTGGGAATTGAGCAGGGCAATCGCGGCGACGGGCTTGCCGGCCTCCAGGGCTTGGCGGGCCTGCTCCAGCACGGCGCGGTCGGCGGCCAGCTTCACGTCCTTCAGGGCGGCAAGGGCGTCCGGCTGGCGCGGCTGCAGGTTCAGCACCTGCTCGGCCCAATAGCGGGTGTTGTCCCGGTTGCCCTCCTTGCGGGCCTGGGCCAGCCGTTCCAGCGCCTCCTGCAGGGCCGCCCCCGGCGGCGCGCGGTTCAGCTCGGCGGCCAGGCCGGCCTTGGCGCGGGAGGGCAGCCCGGTGTCGTCCAGCATGCGCACGTAGGTCTGGGCCGTCTTGGCCGCCTTCAGGTCGCGCAGGCGGCGCAAATACTCGAGGGGCGGCTCGGGCTGGGCGAATCCCAGCAGGCGCACGGTCTTGCCTTCACCCACCAGGAGATAGCGGCCCGTGGGACTGACGGCCAGTTGCTCCGGCCCGGCGGCGCGCACCTCGTCCTCCACCTTCCAGCCGGTGGGATTGAGCACCAGCACCTGCATGCCTTCTCCCCCGGCGGAGCCGCTCAGCACGACGTGCTTGGCGCCCAGGGCCGACAGGTCGGCGGCGCGGAAGCCCTGGGGCAGTTGTTCCAGGTGGGTCAGGCTTTGCAGTTGCAGCGCGTCGTTCCAGCGGATCAGGTTGCCGCCCTGATCGAGCGAAACCCAGGCCCGGCCCTGCAATTGCGCGGCGGCCACAACGGGAAAGCGATGCCCGGTCAGCGTGCCGAGCAGGGATTTGCCCCCGGCATCGAGTAAGTCCCAATCCTTCCCGGCGGCATAGTGCAGGGCGATGCCGCTCCCGCCGCGGGCAAAGCGGAAACCCTGCACGTCGGCCGGATGCTCCGCCGGGTGCCACAGGGGTTTCACCGCGGGCGGGCTGGTGCGGGCGGTGCCGCGGCGAAACAGGGCGCCGCCTTGGCTCCAATAGACCGCGTCGGGGGGATCGCCGAAGCGCACCTCGCCCAGGTTGCCCTGTTCCACCGGCTGCTCCCAGCGCCGGTAGGATTCCGGTAACGCCTGATCGGGCTTGAGCGGAGCGACCGGGACTTCCCACAACTGCAGGGACTTGCTGCCGGCGATCAGCAGCAGGTCCTGGTCCGGCGCGAAGCGCAGGCGCGGCGCGGCGCCCACGGCCGCGCTCACGGCGCCCAGTTGCGTGCGGCTGGGCCGGTCATAGAGGGCCACGTGCACCTTGCCGCCCTGGCTGACGGCCCGGGCGAGGATCGATTCGTCCGCATTGATGGCCACCGCCTCCACGCCGTCCTCGGCGGCGGGCAGGGTGGCTTCCGTGCGCAGCAGGCGGCCCGGGTGAGGGGCCTGCGCCCAGGCGGCTGCGCAGACCAGTGCCAGGGCGGCCGCGGCCAGCAGTGCGCTGCCCGGCACGGCCGAATGGCGGGAGCGGGGCGGAATCATGACGGGCATGGAATCCGGTCTGTCGGGCGGCGGGACGCGCCGCCGGAGAAGCAAGGCGTCAGTCGGCCGACCGGGCGAAGGTCGCGGCGAAGACCGCCTTGCGCTTGGAGCGGAACAGTTGCTCGAATTCGGTTTCTACCGCAGCTTCGGGACATCCCGCCATGGGGCGGGTGCGCCGGTGCAGGTCGTTGCTCCAATCCGCCGTTCGCCATCCCGGCCGGTCGTGCATCAGGGTCAAGGAATGCAAGAAATATCCCGCATGGTCGGTCTTCAAGCACAGCATTCCGGTGGGCTTCAGGACCCGCTCTAGCGCCAGGATAAAATGTTGATTCATCAGCCTTTTGTTCCATTGACGGGGCTTCGGCCAAGGGTCGGGAAAATTGACAAAGGCCCGGTCAATACTGGCGGGCTGGAAATAGTCCCCAAACCGTTCCGCTTCGGCCCGCAGCAGCCACACATTGGTGAGGTGCCGACGTTCCAGCTTGCGGGCCGACTTGACCAGCCGCTTGTAGCGCAGCTCGAAGCCGATGCAGTCGTCCTCCGGGTGGCCTGCGCCCAGGCCCAGGAGGAATTGGCCGGAGCCGCAGCCCAGGTCCACCAGCACGCGGCGGGGGGGCCGGCCGGCTAACCCGCGCAGGCGCGCGAGATCCCCGGGCGTGGGCTCCGGCAGCAGGCGCTCCGGATGGTCGTGCACCCAGCGCGAATAAGGATTGACGGACAAGGCCGGGTCCACGGGCGACGTCCTTGGGGGATTCCTGCAAGTGCCTTCCAGTCGAGCGTCCCCAGCCTACACGGAAATCCCGCACCGCTGAACGGGGAAAGGCGTTGCGGTGGGAACAAAAACTGAACGACATCCACAGATTTCACAGATGACACAGATTCAAAGTGCCATTTCCACAGCGCCTTGGATGCCGCGCGGCAGTGGAGGCTTAGAGCGCTCAACAAAACTGCTGAAACACCCTTCGCTGCGCTCGAGGGAAGGCGCCGGCCATCAAGACCACAAAGAGAATTCCGCTCCTCGGGGCAAAGGCTTTGCCCAGGCGCGCAGGGTAGTGTTCAATCGGTGTACTCTGTGAAATCTGTGGATGGCAGTTGCGTTTTCAGTCGTCGATTGCGAACCCTCCGGCCCGGCCATGACCGCAGCCCGCACGTACTACGAGATTCTGCAGATCGCGCCGGACGCCTCCGCGGAGGTGATCCAAGGGGCGTACCGCGCGCTGCTGAAGAACGCGCGGGGCCATCCGGACTTAGGGGGATCGGAGGAAGCGGCCAAGGCCATCAACGCGGCCTACGCGGTGCTGAGTCACCCGGAGCAGCGCCAGGCCTACGACCGGGAGCTTTCGCGCCGGCGGCCGGCCGGGCGCGGAGGGCGGGAATCCGTGCGCACGCAGGTGGTGCCGGTGGTGCAGACCCAGTTCGTGCTGATCTGCCCCTCGTGCCGTCGCCGCAATCTCGTGGACGAGCGTTCGGCCCTGCGGGAGATGAAATGCGGCCACTGCGGGCAGGTGCTGCTGCCGCCGCGGGACAAGCCCATCGAGACCGACGACAAGCGCGCCTACCGCCTGGGGATGTACCTCTACGACAAGGCCATGTTCGACCGCAGCCGCAAAGAATTCGAGACGGCCGTGCGGTTGCAGCCGGACAACGCGGGCTACCAATACTGGCTGGGCCGGGCGCTCTATCAGCAGGGCACCCTGGACAAGGCGCGGGGCGCCTTTCACACGGCGGTGGCGCTCAACGGCGCGCAGTTCCAATCCCGCTTCTGGCTGGGCCAAGTGCTGCACCGCCTGCGCCGCTATGGCGACGCCATCGCCGCCTTCGAGCAGGCGGCCAAGCTGCGGCCCAAGCACACGTGCACCCTGCTGCGCCTCGCCGCCTGCCACTTCCGCGTGGGCGAATATACCGAGGCCGCCGCGCACCTGGGCACGGCCCTGCGGCACGAGCCGCGCCGGCCGGACCTGCACGTGCTGCTGGGCCTGGTGCGCCTTGCCCAGCAGGACCCGCAGGCCGCGCTCAATTCGTTCCACACGGCGAACCGCCTGAAGCCCAACGATCCCATGACGCAGAAATACCTCGCGGTGTGCCAATCGCAACCGGACGCGGGCGCCAAGCTGCCCGGCCTGCGCAGCCTGTGGGCGGCCTTCCGCAAGGGGGCGCCGGCGGATGGGTAAGAAGACAGTGCGCACGAAGGTGGGGTTGGCTATACTTGGCCGGTCAACAAGACTGCTGAAACACCCTTCGCTGCGCTCGAGGGCAGGCGCCGACCATCAAGACCACAAAGAGAATTTCGCTCCCCGGCGCAGCGCGAAGAACTTGTGGGTGTTCCGTACAACCTGGCAGGCGGGCCAGGAGGCCCGCCTCTACCCACGGTGTTCTTGAGTGCAATCCATGCATTCCATCGCCACCGTTGCGCAGTTGAATCTGCGTCATCTGCGCAATCTGCGGTTTCGCAGTGGTAGTTCCTCTCCCTACTCGTTCATGATGAAGACGCTTTCCTCGTAGAAGCGGATGCGGCCTTCCATTTCCAGGCGGTCCACGTAGCTTTGGAAGTGGCGCACCTTGGCGTCGTCGTTGGGCAATTCGGTGAGGAAGCCCAAGGGCAGGTTGATGGCCAGGGCGCGGCCGGGGATCAGGTGGCGGCTGATGCCCGTCGGGATCATCGCGCCTTCCGCCGCCAGCCGCAGCAGCTCCTCCTTGGTGAGGGCGGGGAACAGCACGAGCTGATGGTCGACCGAGCGGATCGCGTCGGAGAGCCGCGAATATTCGGCGAGCTTGATGCGCTCCAACTGGCTCTGCCCCTCGTAGGATTTGACGATTTGATGCAGGACGGTATTGCGGTGGTGCACGTCGATCGGCGCGCCGCCCTGGGCGGGGAACAGCCCCCAGCAGGCGGCCGTCTCGTCCACCCACACGGCGTAGACGCGCCGGAAGCCCAGCAATTGCTCCAGTTGCTCCCAGCGCACGGGCTGCAGCAGCACCCCCTCCAGCCCGCCATAGACCTGCCGCAATCCCAGGCTGCGCCCGTTGAGGATGAGGTGGTGCCAGCTCTTGAGTTGGATGGACTCATGGCCGTAGTCCACCACTTGCACGGGGATGTGCGAATAGGCCAGCTCCGCGAAGGCGCTCACCCGGTTGGCGCCATCCAGGAGCAGATAGTGGCCATCCCCCATGTCCGCCACGATCGGTGGATTGCGCAGCAGCGCCTCGCCGCGGATGCGCTCCACCAGCCGCAGGGTGCGGCGCCGCTCCGGGTGCTCGTGGAAGCGCACCCGCCCGGTGGGGACCAGGCTCAAATGCGGGCGCAATTCGGATGCGGCCATGGCGGGGCTCGTCTCGGAGGTCGGCAGGCCGGGTGGGCCCGTATGATTCTTGGCTTGAATTCGGCGGGTCCACCCATGCTAGACTGAAACCGCGGCGGAGCATTTCATATTTCGCCCGCGCTGTAAATGTGCGGCGTCGCGATAGCGGTCTCGGGCGATTGGTCTTTTCACCCGGCTGCGGGCGGCCCCGCCTGCGCTTCCGGAAGCGGAGCCCCATGGCAGCCCATCCCCAGCATGCGGATTCCACGCCAGTGATTTCGAACCGCAATGGCGCTCCGAGCCTGCGCGCCCTGGCGCAGCGTTTCCAGGGCCGCGCCCCGCACCTGACGATCGTGCTGGACGGCTGGGGCGATGGCGCCCGGGACGAAGGAGACGCGATCTTCCTGGCGCGCAAGCCGGTGCTGAACCGCCTGCTGGAAACCTGCGCCCATTCCCAAATCTACACCCATGGCCACTACGTGGGCCTTCCCTCCGTCAAGGACATCGGCGGCTCGGAGGTGGGGCACCTGACGATGGGCGCCGGACGGATCCTGCCCCAGGGACCGACCCGCATCCTGCGCCTGATCGAGAGCGGTGAATTTCAGCGCGGGGAGGTGCTCAACCGCCTGATCGAGAACGTGCTGCAGAAGCACACGGCGTTGCATCTGGTGGGATTGCTCTCGGACGGCAACGTGCACAGCCACGTCCACCACTTCAACGCGGTGATCGATCACGCCCTGAAGCGCGGCGTGAAACGCCTCTATGTCCATGCGCTGCTGGACGGGCGCGACGTTCCCTACCAGAGCGCCTTGGACTACGTGGAGCCCCTCGAGGCCAAGTGCGAGGCGATCCGGCGCGACCACCCCGGCTTCGACTACGCCATCGCCAGCGGCGGCGGGCGGGAGGTGATCACCATGGACCGGGACACCAATTGGGAGAAGGTGCGCCGCGGCTGGGAGGTGCACGTGCGGGGCCGGGAAGGCGCGCCCTTTCCCACGGCAGCCGCGGCGGTGCGCGAATTCCGCCGCCAGACCCCCAATGCGGTGGACCAGGACCTGCCGCCGTTCGTGATCGCGCGCGACGGCAAGCCGATCGGGCCGATCCAGGACGGGCATGCGGTGATCTTCATGAACTTCCGCGCCGACCGCGCCATCGAGTTCAGCCGCGCCATGGTGCAGGACGACTTCAGCGGATTCGACCGCGGTGCGCGCCCCGGCGCGATGTATGCGGGCATGATGACCTATGACGAGGACACCGGGCTGCCGCCGCTCACCCTGGCGGCGGCGGGCGGGGTGAAAGACTCTTTTCCGCGGCGTATTCTGGAGTTGGGTCTGCACCAGTTCCGTCTCGCGGAAAGCCAAAAGTACGCCCACGTCACGTTCTTCTACAACGGGGGCTATCGCGAGCCCTTGGACCGCAAGCTGGAAGAGTACGTGCTGATCCCGTCCGACAAGATCGACTCCTTTGCCAAGGCGCCGCAGATGAAGGCGCGGGAGATCGGCGAGAAGGCCCGCAAGCTCATCCTCAGCGGGCGCTTCCAGTATGGGCTGATCAATCTCGCCAATACGGACATGGTGGGGCACACGGGCGATCTGGCCGCGGCCGTGCGCGCCACGGAGGCGGTGGATGCCGCACTGGGCGCGGTCACCCGGGCGTTGGCCGAAGTGGGCGGCACGGCCCTGATCACGGCGGACCACGGCAACGCCGACGAGATGATCTCGCTCAATCCCAAAACGGGAAAGCGCGAGCCCAACACGCGGCACTCGCTCAATCCCGTGCCGGTGATCCTGTTCGATCCGCGCTATGGCGGGCCCGGCGACTATACGCTGCGGCCCCTCGATGGCGCTCAGCCCAACACGCTGAGCAGGGTGGCGGCCACCAACTACCTGCTGCTGGGCCGTCCGCCGCCCGACGATCTGGACCGCCCGCTGTTCGAATTCGCCTGACCCGCGGCCGTCCGCCTGCTTGTCTCGCCGGGTCTATCCCGCAAGCGCGGCACAGCAAGGGGTGAGCCGCGACGCAACGCCGCCAAGGAACGACCGATGCCCACACTCGAAGCGCTCCAGACCCAGGCCCAGCGCAACCTGCAACGGCTGGCCGCCAATCCTTACCCCGGCCGGGGCATCGTGCTCGGGCGGAGCGACCAAGGTTTCCTGGTACAGATTTATTGGATCATGGGGCGCAGCGCCAACAGCCGCAACCGGGTGTTCGTGGAGGACAAGGGCCGCGTCCGCACCGAACCGCTCGACCCGGCGGCCGTTCAAGACCCGAGTCTGGTGATCTATACGGCCATGGACGCCTGGAAGGGGCGGCACGTGGTGACGAACGGAGACCATACCGACCGCATCATCGAGGCACTGAAGGGGCGGCGCGACTTTCGCGACGGGCTGTGGGGCCAGGACTACGAGCCCGACCCGCCGCACCGGACGCCCCGCATCGCAGGCGTCACCGAGTTGAGCCCCGGGGGCGCGGGCGGATGGCTGGCCGTGATCAAGGCCAATCCGCTCGACGAGAGCACCCTGCGCTTCTTCTACGACTTCGAGGAATTGCCGGCCGGCTACGGCTGGTGCGTGCACACCTACCTGGGCGCGAGCGAGCCGCTGCCGTCCTTTGCCGGTGAACCGCTGTTGCTGCCGGTGCGGGGGGACGAGCAGGCGCTCGCCGCGCAATTCTGGGCGAGCCTGAACGAGGAAAACCGGGTGGCGCTGGCGGTCAAGCGCATCGACGAGGATGGCAACCCACCGGCCGTGACCCTGATCAACCGCTTCCAACGGGCCGGAGGCGCCGGCCGATGAGCCGGACGCAATCCGCCCGGCGCGCCGACGATGCCGGGGCTCCGCGCCGCCAGGCGTGAAGACCCATTCCGCGGGAGCGGCGCACCATGTAGGCCGGGCTCCGTGCAGACGCCCGTGTCCGCCCCGTTCTCCGATCGCTCCATTCGGCCGCCCGGTTTTGCGAGGG
>JBGPEV010000013.1:0-14398 GCA_041482995.1 bacterium
AAACTGCCACCTGCCTTGAACCACGACGAGCACAACGCACACAACGAACAGCAGGCTTGAAGCCCTGTTTCGCGCCGAACCGCAGCTGTCGAAATCCCGTCGTGTTCGTTGTGCTCGTTGTGGTTCAGCAGTTTTGTTAGGCGCTCTTAGTCTCCCGCCGCCCTGTGGCGTGGGGTCTGGGCCGCCGCCGGCTGGCGCAGCGGCGCGGCGAGCAGGCGGTCGATTTCCGCCTCGAACTTGCCGTAGCTGACCGCGGTGCCGCAGCCTTGCTCATAGTGGGCCAAGCAGTCCCGCACCTTCGCCGCCAGTTGGGCGTCCGTGGGCGGGCTATCGGGCGAGCCGGGGAAAGCGCGCTGCTCCATGCGGACGATCACTTCTCCCGCGCTGCCGCGCCCGATCAACTCGATCGATCCCCCATCGCCGGTGGCGCGGGACTGGGGATCGGGGGCGCGCTCCTGCAGCGTGACGCGGGCGGCCAGGTTCACCCGCTCGGCGCGCCGCACGGCCTCGTCCGTGAAGTGGGCCAGACCCACCTGCCCATCCAGCAAGGCACAGGCGGCCACGTAGGGGCCGGAGAACTTGCCCTCGCTGCCGGTGTGGGGCTCGCGCACCCGCAGGGCGGTGAACACCCCCTTGGCCCCCACGATCTCCACGCTCTGCAAGCCGTCCGGGCGCAGGCCGCGGGCCAGCAAGTCGGCGCGGGCTTGCAGCGCCGCCCCGGCCGGGCGATGGGCCATGTAGCAGCACGGGTAGAGCTTCACGCAGATGCCCTCCACCGCCAGATCGAGCGGCACGGCATCGGCCGCGGCGCCGGCGCGGTCTCCGCCGTACAGGTCGAAGAAGCCCTTGGCACCGAACACGTCGGGGTCCGCCGTGATGCCCGCGGCGGCCAGCACCGCCGCGCGGTAGCCCGCCGCCGCCGCGAAGCCCGCCTGCACCGGCTTGGCCATGAAGCCGAAGTTGCGTTGCATGCCCCCCGCCTGGGCCGTGGCCAGGGCCAGGGCATGGGCGGCCGCCTCGGCGGTGAGCCCCAGCAGATGCGCGACGGCCGCGGCGGCGGCCAGCGGGCCGATCGTGCTGGTGGCGTGCCACCCCTTCTCATAGTGGGGGAAGCCCAGCACGCGCCCCAGCGCCAGGTTCACGGCCAGCCCCACGGCATACGCCGCGCCCAGGCGGCCGGCCGCTTCCGGGCGCAGGTGCCGGGCGGCCAGCAGCGCGGCGACGATGGGCACGCTGGGGTGGGTGGTGCTGGTCATGTGCACGTCATCGTAGTCCAGCGCATGGGCCGCCACGCCGTGGACAAAGGCCGTGTGCTCCAGATTCTCCGCCAGCGCCTCGCCCGGCCGCAATCCGGCGCCGCCGGGCACGATGCCCGCCGCGTGCCGCGTGACCGGCTCGTCCCAGCCGGCATAGGTGACCGCGAGCGTGTCCTCGAATGCGCGCCGCACCTGCGCCAGCGCGGCCGGAGAGAGTGCCGCGGGGCCGGCAATCAACCGGGTCGCACGCTGAATCAAGCTGTCGGACATGAGGCCCTCCTGCTGTGCGGTGACACCCGGCCATGGGGCCGGATGGGATATGACGTGCGGCCGGGCGCGGGAAACACGCTCCGTCGCGGGATCGCCTTGCCAGATGCAGGCGTTCTATCGCAGATTTCCTTGGGTCGCCAGTCAGCGGTGGCCGGTCTCGGCTTTTGCACGATCCGCGTTTTCGCCCGATCCACCTCTGAAACAGCGGGTTACCGGACATGGAGTCCCCGGGATTCCAATTCCGGCAGGGACCGCCGGGGTGGAGCGCGCGGCGCCCCGTGTGCCGCCGATCCGGTACCTAGTATTCCAGCACCGCTCGGTTTTTTGTTGATTCGCTCCCTGGACAGCCCATCGCTCGTCCGCCGCCCCTCTCCCTGCCCTTTCCCCCAAAAGCAGGGGAAAGGGAAGCGCTTGCGCCACGCACGGAGGCTGACCGCGCTGCCGCGGTACGACACGCCCCTCCAAGCCGCCGCTTGGTGCTTCCCGGTGAGCCGCCGACCGCGCGAGTCAGGCCTTTCCCCCGTGGGGGAAAGAGCCTGTCCTGTGCGCAGCGAATGGATGGCCGAAGGCCGGATAGAGGCCCTCGGACGAGCGTTGCGCCTCCGCCGCATCCCCATCAGGATGCCCCGTGTGCTCGATCCATCCTAAAATGAAGCCGTGACGAACCACTAAGGGACTGTGCAAGCCGGAGTGAACCCTGCCTGATGGGTCTGGTTCATTCCCACCGTCTAGACCGAGTGCATGTTGGCGGCCCTCGCGCTGAGGGCGAAAGGAGGTGCGCCTTCTTTGCCGCTCATGGGTTGTTCTCTCTCGCCACAGCCCACGCGGCGGCCTGCCAACCCTCGGCGAGGTAAGACCACCGGCTGGAGAGCCGTGTGCGGGAGATCAGCCTGCACGGTTCGGAGGGGGAAGGGGCCGGGTCACAACCGGCTCCTCCTACCCCTATCCGGCGTAAAGTCGCCGCGGATTCGACTTTGTGGGCGCCCTGCTTAGCGGGGAGAGGCCGGCTGGCCATCGTCGCGCACGGGAATCGTGGCGACAGCGGCAACCTCCGGCGCCGCTCCGGTTGCAGCCTGCGTCACGGGGCGGAACTCCTCGGCGGGGGGCGTGGACGGGGGCGGCTTGGGCTTTCGCGCCGCCTTCACCGTCATGCGGGCCACGGAGAAGATCGTGCGCACGTAGTGCGTGGAATGGTTGTATTCCCACACCGCGCGCATATTGTCCTCTGCCGGCGCGTTCCGCCGCCAACCGTGCACTTTCAGGAAGTTGGCGATGCTGGCCATGGCGTCGCTGGGATTGTCCAGATCGATGCGGCGGTCCCTGTTCCCGTCCACGGCCCACGACAGGTAGCTGGAGGGCAGGAACTGGGGCCACCCGAAGGCACCGGCGTAGGAACCCTTGATGTTGTAGAGATCGTCCACGCGCTGCAGGTCGTGCATGGACAGCAGGGCCACCAGTTCCCCATAGGCCCACTGGGCCTTCTTTCGCAAGCGCTCCTCCAGGAACGCCCGCTCCAGTTGGGGATACGCGGGCTTCAGGCGCTGATAGTGCCGCTCCACCGCCGCGGGCGAGGCGTCCACGATCAAGGTGGTGAAGACTTCCAGCGGCCGATAGCGCAAGGCCGCGGTGCCGAACTGGGTTTCCACCAGCAGAATGGCGACGATCACTTCCTTCCAGACACCGAAGCGCGCCTCGACCTGCTTGAGCTCGGTCAGATGGCGATTGCGAAACCCTTTCGCGAGCTTGATCGCGAAGGGCGAGAGAAACTGCTCGTAGATGTCGGCGGAATCCGGATTGAAGACATTGAAGGTGACGACCCGGTCGATCTTCTGCAAACGTTGATCGAGAAAGATCCGGTTGAGGTCTTCGCGGGCGAATCCCTCGGCGTGCAGCGCGGTCAGCAGCGGTTCCAACTCCTCCGGAGTGAGCCCCTGGGCGGGCGCCGCCGCGGCCGGCGGCCCCAGGGCGAGCACACCCACCACGGCCACCGCCATTGCGAGACTGGTGCGCAGCCATCCGCCCATGCCGTGTCTCCTTTGCGCCAAAGCGCTTCCGGTGCGAATTTTTCCGCCACCGGATGGGCCGCCATCCATCTACTTATCGGATATTCCGGCTCATTTTGACAAGCCCCCGGAAATGCAACCAACGAGATCGTCCGCGAAGGCGGGGCGAGTGGGTGGCACCCACCCCCGGCCGAACTCACGCTTGCTGAGGGGAAACCATGCCAACGGGGTGCCACGCCAGGGCGCCCACCAAGTCATCCCTCGTTGCTTGAATCTCTATGGGCGCATTCCCTGCCGCTCGCGGCGCAATGCAGTTGCGTTGTTGCCGGCCGATACCCCGCCGCTTGCGGCGGGGTAGTTTATCGCGATCGGTGGGGCAGGCGTCCCCCCCGCCGGCTGCGCCGAGTTGCCGGCGCCTCCCGCAAGCGTCCGGCGCTGGGCGGGCGAGACGACCGCCGCTCCCGGCGCCAAGTCGCCGCAAATGCCACTTTTTGGGCGCCCTGGGTGCCACGCGGCTCCAGCGGAGGGCGGGGGGACCTGCTACCAGCCCGGCTCCCCGGGCTGGACGATCTTGCCGCCGCGGATGCGGAATTGGCGGGCCGTGACGACCCGGTCGGCCACCACGTAATTCTTGTCGGCTTCCCGGTACAGTTCCACACTGCCGTCCACCTTGAGCGCGATGTGCACGCCCGCGGGTCCGGGTTTCACGGGGAAAGTCTGGGAGCCAAAGTCCCAGGCCCGGCTGGAGGAACGGCTGCTGGAGCGGGGCGCGTCCCGATCGGATCGCTCAGGCCGCGCCGGTCGCTCGGGCCGTTCGGCGCGTTCCGGTGCGGCCGATTCCTCGCGTTCCGGTGCGGCCGATTCCTCGCGTTCCGGCGCGGCCGGTTGCTCGCGCTCCGGTTCGGCCGGCCGCTCGGGCGGAATCGCGGTCTCCGCGGTTTTGCGAAGAAACACGTGGCGCTCCCGTTCTTCTCCGCGGGATTCGCTCTGGATCTGGTAATCCTTGGCCAGATTGTGAGCGATCCGGCGCTTGAAGGAATTCATCGGCTCCAGCGCCAGTTCGGTTTCCTCCGCCTCGACGAATATCTTCAGCCGGGATTGCATTTCCTGGGTGAATTCCCGCTCCGACCGTTCCCGGTCGAAGCCGTCCCGATCCTCTCGGCCCCGGCCCCGCGGGGGCCCACGGTCACCCTCCGGGCGCCGTCCTCCCCGCCTGCGGCGGGGGCTGCTGTCATCCATGCGTTCTCTCGGCAAAATAGATAACGGTTTGGGGCGGTTCTGCCGCCCTGCCTGACCCGGCGCCAGCGCCGGGTCACGGCCCATCGGTCCGCCCACGGCCCACAGCACTACCGGGCAGGAAGCGCCCGGGCCTGCCCGGAATTACCGGTGAAAAATGTCCAGAATCCTGGCAAGATGGCACAGGCTGAGGCGGGGATCGGCCCAGGCTCAAGTCATCCGCGCAGCCAACGGAAAGGTTCGTACTGCCGGTGGGCAAAAAAATCAAATCCCGCCGCACGTCCTGAGCATCATGCCAGCAGAACGGAATCGCGCATTGGTCATGGAGCGGCCGGGGAGTGCCCCTTGTTCCCGCTGCGGGGGCAGCGGGGTGGTGCTCGCCCCCGAGGCCGGCCACGCCACGGCCGCCGTTTGCGAGTGCTCCCGCCAGTGCCGCCTGTGCAACAATACGCGCTACCTTTTTGAGCGCGACCGGGAAGGCCGCGACGTGGCTCGCATGTGCGCCTGCGAGGTGCGCCGGGTGCGCGTGCGCCTGTTCAACGAGGCCGCCATCCCCGCCAAATTCTTTGACGCCCGGCTCAGCGACGATCGTCGCGACGCCGCCAACAATACCGCCTTCAGCATGTTGGGCATCTTGGCACGGGAGTATCAGCACGGAAAGAAGGGCATCCTGCTGATGGGGGCGCCGGGCACTGGCAAGACCTATCTGCTCAGCGCGTTTCTCCATGAGCTCATTCTCAATCGCGGCGTTCCCGCGCAATTCCGGGACTTCTTTCATCTGCTGGCGGATCTGCGCTCCGGATATTCCCAGGACCGCCCCGAATCGGAATTGATCGGCCCGCTGGTGGACGTGGAAGTGCTGGCCATCGACGAGTTGGGCAAGGGCCGCAACTCCGCATGGGAGCAGAACATCCTCGATGTGATCATTTCCCACCGCTACAACAACAACAAGACGACGGTGTTCACGTCCAACTACACGGACAAGCGCTCCACGACGCTCATCGAACGTCTGCGCAGCAAGGACAATCCGGGCGGCGATCCGGAAGAGGTGAAGGACACGCTGCGGGAACGGGTGGGGCCGCGCATCTACTCGCGCCTGAAGGAGATGTGCGAGTTCGTCACCCTGAGCGGGGGCGACCGGCGCGAGCCCGTGCACGAGGAAGACACACCGTGACCCCCCGCCGCGTCCTGATCACCGGCGCCAGCGCCGGCATCGGCCTGGCCTTGGCGGAACGCTACGCGCGGGAAGGCGCCGTGCTGGGCTTGGTGGCCCGGCGTGTCGAGCGGCTGGAAGCGCTGAAGCCACGGCTGGAGGCCCACGGGGCGAAGGTGTATTCCTACGCCGCCGACGTGCGGGACGGCCCGCGCATGGCGGAGGTGGCGCGCGGTTTCTGGGAGGCCGCGGGCGGCGTGGACATCGTGATCGCCAACTCCGGCATCAGCCATTCCGATCGCCTGCAATCCGGCGACCCCCAGGCGGCGGCGGAAGTGATTGCCGTCAATGTCCAGGGGGTGATTCATACGCTCGTCCCCTTCATTCCGCCCATGCTGGAGCGCAAGCACGGCCATCTGGTGGCGATCGGGTCGGTGGCAGGATTCCGGGGCCTGCCCGGCAAGGGGGCGTATTCCGCTTCCAAGGCGGCCGTGAAGACCCTGCTGGACGCGTGGCGGGTCAACCTGCGCGGCAGCGGCGTGCGCGTGACGACCATCTGCCCCGGCTACGTGGAAACGGAATTGACCGCCGGCAATGCCTACCCCATGCCATTCTTGATGGGGGCGGAAAAGGCCGCGGGTTTGATGGCCCGCGCCATTGACCGCCATGCCAAGACCTACGTGTTTCCCTGGCAGATGCGGCTGGCGGTACCGATCCTGAAAATCGTGCCGGAAGCGCTGCTGTCCACGTTCAGCGGCCGCACGTGAACCCCAGACGCGCCCCCCCGTTCCAATTCGCCATGCAGCGCCTTGCCCCCCGTTCCGTTGCCGCTCCGCGGGTCAGCGCCCCGGCCCGCGTGCGCCGAGCCGCGGCGGCGGGGCTGCTCGCCCTCGCCCTGCTCGGGGGGCTCGGCGCGTGCGGCGACCGCGAGGGGACGACTTCGGCGTTCGTACCGTCAGGCACCGACAACGCCGACTTCGCGCAGTACGCGATGCCCACGGGCAACCGGCCGATCGGATTGGCCGTGGCGGATCTCAACGGCGATGGGCGACCCGATTTTGCCGTGAGCAACTATCTGGATGGAACCCTCTCGATCTACACGGGCACCGGCGGCGCCGCGTTCTCCGTGCGAACCGTGGCCGTGGGAGCCCATCCCACCCTAATCGAGTTTGCCGACCTGGACGGCGGCGGGCCCACCCAATTGGACCTGGTGGTGGTGACGGAGACCGGCCTGCTGAATTCCGTGGCGGTCGTCCTGAACGACGGGACGGCCTTCACGCCCACGCCCCCGATTCCGGCGGGAACGATCATCGAACAGATGACGGTGGCCTGCATGCAATCCCCCTGCGCCAACGGAAGCGCCTCCGATCTGGTGCTGAGCCTGCCGAGCCTCCGGACGATTCGCGTGCTGACGAACGATGGATTCGGCGGCTTCACGGCGCTCGACGCGGCGGTGGGTTTCAACACGGGGCAATTTGTGCTGGCGGACTTCGACGGCGACGGCGCGCGGGACGTCGCGGTCACCTTGCCGGCCAACGACGCCATCCAGATGCTGCGCGGCAACGGCGACGGTACGTTAACCGCCTCCACTCGCTACGGCACGGATCAGTACCCGTTCGCACTGGTGGCCACCCCGCTGCGCTCCGGGCCGGAGATCGACTTGGCGATCTCCTGCCGGGACTCGGACCGGGTCAGGTTCCTGTTCGGCGACGGCGCCGGCTCCTTCATCGATGGAGGGGCCGGCGCCGTGACCCGGCGTCCGGAGCGGCTCATCGCCGGGAATTTCTCCGGCGCGGCGGACGTCGTGGTCGTGAACCGCGGACAGGAAAATCTGACGTACTTCCGGGGCGACGGTGCCGGAGGTTTCACGGCGTTGAAGATCCACTCCACCCTGGATCCATTCGATCTGGCCACGGGGGACTTCACCGGCGATGGCAACCTGGATTTCGTGTCGGTCGAATTGAGCAAGCGGGTGCTGGGCGTGTATGGGAGCGATGGGGGCGGTGGCCTCATTCGCACGCAGATCGGATTCGATTCCCTGGTTACCCAGCCCCGGCGCGTCAACATGTGCGGCGGGACAAAGGACGATCTGCTCCTCGTGCAGTCCTTCCGTGACCGCGTCCTGCTGCTCTGCAACGTGAACTAGACACTACGACATCACTTCAGCCACAGATAGACACAGATGAACACAGATAAAAAACGCGAATGCGATTGCGCAATGCAGGAATGCGGGCCGAGCATTGCGCGCCCATGGTTAGTCAACTTGCTTCAAGAGCCCCTTGGAGAGCTGCCCCAATGTTTCTTGTAGGCAATCAGTCTCCGGCACGTGCGCGCTTCATCAGAATCCATCTGTGTTTATCTGTGTTCATCCGTGGCCGATCATTCTTGTCGCTCTGTATAGCCTCCACCTGGACGCCCGGTCAGGGAAGATCTTCCGCGTAGATGTCGAAAAACGCATCGACGCTCTGCAGGAGCCGGCGCTTGATCTCCGCCCGGTCGCCCGTGATCACGTGCAGGGTCAGCGTCTCGTTCTCGCCCGCCTGCCGCAGGGGCACCCGGTCGTGTTCCCCTTCAGGCAAGACGCGGTCGGCGAACAGGCGCATCCCGTAGACCAGCGTGTGTTCCCGCTTGATCAGACGCAAGTTGGCCATGGGCATCCTCGCTGCGTGCGCGGTGAAAGGGCGTCGATTGCCCGGTAATTCCCTTTCGCATTCATGCGTGAAATTTTCCGCGCCGCAGGGGCATGGCATGCCGTGCCCCTACGACCGGTCGATCATTCACGATCAAATGCGAAATGGAATAACCCGCCTAGTCACCCGCCGCGGCGCCGTCGCGGCGGGGGTCGATCCCCGCGTGCAGCCGGCCGCTGACGGGGTCGATCGCGATGCCGTGCAAGCCGCTGGCTTGCCGCGCAACCCCTACTGCGTGCCCCAACCGCCGCAGCGCTTCGCGCAGCGCCGGGCTGTCCAACTCCGGCTCGATCGTCGTCACGCCCCCCAGGTGGGTCGCATGAGGGTACGCGACGGCCTCTTGCAGCGGTAGGCCCTGCTCGATCACGCGCGCCAGCACCGCGGCGACGTAGAGAATGATCCGCGCCCCGCCCGGAGAACCCAGCGCCAGCACGGGCTGGCCGTCGCGAAACACCAGCGTGGGCGCCATGCTGCTGCGCGGGCGCTTGCCGCCCACGCCGGCGGGGCCATCGAGGGCCGTACGGCGCGGGCGGCGCTCCCCATCCACGCGATTGGCGACGGGTTTCCCGGCGTCATCCACCGGGCGGGCGCTGAAATCGGTCAGTTCATTGTTCAGCAGGAAGCCGCGGCCCGGCACGACCATGCCGGAACCAAACCCCTGCTCGATGGTGGCGGTGAGCGACACCACGTTGCGCTGGGCGTCCACCGCCACCAAGTGCGTTGTGGACCCATGCTCGGAGTCTTCCCCCACCCCGAACGTGGCGGCGAGAGTGCCCGGGGGCTGGCCCGGCTGCACCTCCCCCAAGGGCGCCGTCCAGTCCACCGCCCCTGCCCGCCGGCGCAGATACTCCCCATCCACCAACCCCATGACGGGCACCGTGACGAAGTCCGGGTCGGCCAGGTAGCGCTCCCGGTCGGCGAACGCCAGCCGCGCCGCTTGGGCGAGGCGGTGAATCCCCAACGCGGGCGGGGCGTCCTTGGGCAAGGTTGGCCAAGCCTCCAGCAACGTGAGCATCTGCTGCACGGCGATGCCCCCGGAGCTCGGCGGGCCCATCCCATACAGCGTGTATCCCTTGATCCGGCCCACGGTCGGCGGACGCTGCGGCGCCTCGTAGCCGGCCAGATCGGCCAGCGTCATCTGGCCCGGATTCACCGGCGCGGAAGCGACCGCCTGCACCACGTCCCGGGCGATCTCGCCCCGGTAGAACACCCCTTCGCCCTGGGTGGCCAGCAAGCGGAAGGTGCGGGCCAGGTCCGGCTGGCGCAGCCGTTCCCCGGCGCGCACGGGATGGATGCCATCGGGAAGGAATACCGCCCGGGTGGCCGGAAACCGGGCCAGCCGTTGGCGGTGCACCTCCAGTTGCCCGGCCATTCGCTCCGACGCCGGGAACCCCTCCTCCGCCAGGCGGATGGCGGGCCCCAACACCGTGGCAAGGGACAGCTTCCCGTAGCGGGCGCGCGCCTTTTCCAACGCCTTCACCGCGCCGGGCACACCCACGGGCCGTCCACCGGTGATGCGGTCGGGAAAGAAGGGCTGCGGCGTGCCGTCCGGATGAAGGAAGTCATTGGGCGTTGCGCCGGCCGGCGCTTCCTCCCGCCCGTCGATGGCGATCGCCTCCCCTTTCTCCGCCAGCCAAAGGAGGATGAAGGCTCCGCCCCCGATGCCGGAAGATTGCGGCTCGACCACGTTGAGGGCATAGGCCGTGGCCACGGCCGCGTCCACCGCATTGCCCCCCGCGCGCAGCATCTCCAGGCCCGCCTGCGCCGCCAGGGGATGGGCCGCGACCACCATGGCCCGCGCCGCCTCGACCGGCTCCACGCGGCGCAGCGGCCCCGGGCTGGCCTCGGGGTCGACGGCCGTCTGGCCCCACGCAAGGCCGCCCGCAACGGCAAGCGTGGCAGCGAGCAGCGTTGCGCGAAGTGCGGCGCTGCCCCGGCCTCCGCACCATGGTGGGCGGCAGGCGGGCGGGCCAAGCACGTCAACAAGATGCCGCGGCGGAAGGTGATCCATGACGGTCTCGCGCCCACGGGGAATCGGATGTGGAGGGCCCCGCAATGACCCGGCGGGGGCCCGCGAAGCATGCCAAGTAGGGGCGCAGCATGCTGCGCCCCTACGATGTGCCCCTACCGCCGTTTGCACTCTTCTCCTCACTTCAGCGTGTAGCCCCCATCCACCAGCACGGTGGCGCCCGTGGTGAAGGCCGCGTCGTCGGAGGCGAGGAAGGCCACGGCCCCAGCGGTGTCCTCCGGGCGGGCGACCCGTTGCAGGGGCGTGTTCTTGTGGAAGCGCGCGATGTAGTCCTCCGTCACGTGGCCCATCATGTCCGTCTCGGTATAGGCCGGAGCGACCGCATTGACGCGCACGTGGGGCGCGTAGCGCTTGGCCAGCGCCTTGGTGAGGTTGATGACCGCGGCCTTCGACGCGCCATAGGGCAGGGAGGAGGGGTCCCCCAGGTAGCCAAAGCGCGAGGCGATGTTGACGATCACGCCCCGCTCCCGCGCCGCCATGTGCGGCGCGATGGCGCGGCAGCAGTGGAACAGGCCCTTCACGTTCACGGCGAACGTGTCGTCCCAGTGCTCCGCGCTAATCTGTTCGATCGGCTCCTCGTATTCCACCCCCGCGTTGTTCACCCACACGTCGATGCCGCCGAAGGCGTCCACGGCGTGTCCCACCATGGCGCGCACTGCCGCGTCGTCGCGCACGTCGCACGGGAAGAGCCGCGCCTTCACGCCCTTGGCCTCCAGCTCCAGGGCCACGGCCTCCGCCGCCTTGTGGTTGCGCAGGTAGTTGATGCCGATGTCCGCGCCCTCTTCCGCCAGGCGCAGGGCGATGGCCCGCCCGATGCCGCGGCTGGCTCCGGTCACCAAGGCCACTCGTCCCGCGAATCGTTCCATCGCCTCGGGTTCTCCTGACGGCTCCTGTTGCCGGACTAGGTTCCGTTCGATGATGCGGCAAATGCCGGAAGGCGGCCAGTTTCTGTGGGCTTTGCCCCCAGACCCCCAGCAGGGAACGGGCTCCCTGCACCCTGATCGGATGCCCAGCGCCAGGCCCGCCGGCCCTGTGATCCGAATCGGGGGGTGCGGGGGGACTGGTTCCCCCGCAAGCAATTCATGGGCATTGGGTACCGTTTGATATTTTCAAACAGCGCCTGGCGTCCGGTCCGGCCACCGGGCAGCGTCACGACCCCCCGTAGCTCCAGACGGCTTCCTGCGTTTCCTTGCCCTGGGCCAACAGGTTGCCGCCCAGCTTGAAGTGCTCCAGCTCGAATTGCAGACCCTCCACCGTGGCCTGCGGCAGGGGAATGCCGGTGGCGCGGCGCTTGCGCTCCATTCGCACTTCCTTCTCGCCGGGATAGAGAACGCCGTCCCCTTCCGCCGCGCGCGCGTTCTTCAGATAGGCGATCAGGTTCTCCAGTTCCCGCTTGAAATCGGGCAAGGCGCGATACACGGCCACATTCAGAACGATCATCAGGGAGGAGTTGTTGAAGAGGGGTTTCTCCTCCTTGCCCATGTGACCGCCATTGGTCAGGATGCCGGCCAACACCTCGACGAGAAAGTTCAATAGATAGCCCTTATACCCCTGGTCACCCCCCAGCGGGCGGATCGCTCCGCCGCCGTACAGGTCATTGGGGTCCGTCGAGGGCCGGCCGGCCTTGTCCAGCAGCACGTTGGGCGGCATCTGGCCGCCGGCGTCGCGCATCACCTTGAATTTGCCCTCGGCGTAGGCGCTGGTGGCGAAGTCCATCACGATCGGCCACTCCCGGTCGCTGGGAAAGGCCGCGGCGAAGGGATTGGTGGACATGCGCCGCTCGTTGCCGCCGAAGGGCGTCACCAGGTGGGAGAATCCTCCGCCGGACGTCCACATCAGCGCCACCAGATTCTGCTGCGCTGCCATCACCACGTAGTCCGCCAGCCGCCCGATGTGGTGCAGGTCGGTCACCCCAACCGCCGCCAGGTTGTATTCCGTGGCCTTGGCAATGGCGACCTGCATCGCCTCCGTGGCGATGGTCTGGCCGAAGCCCCGGTTGCCCTTAAGCACGGCGGTGGAGCCGTTGTCCTTCACGAACTCCGCCTTGCGCCCGGGCTTGATCGCGCCGCTGCGCAGCGTGTCCATGTACTGGTGCAGCCGGATGATGCCGTGGGAATCGTGGGCGGTGAGATTGGCCTGGATCAGCCGCTGGGAGATGAGGTGCGCCTCGGCGGTAGGCGAGCCCGCGGCCGAGAGAATGGCGCGCGCGGTGGCTTGCAGTGTGTCGGGCGGGAACAGGTAGACACGATCCATGGCGTCCTTTCGCGGAATTCGCTCGCCTCACGCCGTCGGCCGACGGTGGGTGGCGCCCGAAGGTGCCCGTACCTATCCACCGGCACCGCGGTTCGTCAATAGGAAGCGCCCGGGAACCCAGGGCACGTGCAAAGTCGAGGATCGGTCATTGTGGCCCCGTCGTTGCTTCATCGTCCGTTCCGCACGCTCGCTGCGCTCGCGCCTCACCCCACCCTTCTATGAAGGCCCATTGCCAAGTCAAGGGACCGGCGATCCCCAATCTTCTATCCGAGCTCGGGGCGAGGCCCCTGCCCAAAAGGGTGCTTCGAGATGTGACTGCCCAATCTCTCCACGAGCGTTGAGCCCAGGGCCGGTTCGAGCTTGTCACCAGCGCCGGGTATTCCGCACGGTCTTGACCTGCAATGGCGGCCGGGCGTCAGGCCGTGGCCTGCTCCAGTTGCTTGCCGTCATGGTAAAGGCTACGCATCCAGCGGTTGGCGACGGCCACGGCGATCACGTTGCCGTGCTTGCCCCGGGCGCGCAGGCCCGCCGCCAGCGCCTTCCAACGCGGTTCAAAACGTACCCTGCGATGGGCGGCTTCGATCAGGATCGTGCGCACCGTCCGGTTGCCGGCCTGGATCACCCCGGCGTCGGCTTGGCGGGCTCCGCTCGAGGCATTGCGAGGAGACAGCGCACAATACCGCGCCAGGCTCTTGGCCGACTTGAAGCGCGCAAAGCTGCCGATCTCCGCGCGGATCGCGCACGCCGTCACCAAGCCGATGCCCTTGTGGGTCATCAGCGCGCGCACCATCCAATCGTCCGCGCCGATGGCTTCCAGGTGTGCTTCCACCTGGGCGATTTCCGCGCTCAGCTTGACCACCGCGTGGACGTGCTGTTGCAGCACCCAACGCCCTTGCTCGCTCAAATCCTTGTGCTCCGCCATGGCCTGCTGCCACGGCTTGCTCCAGCGCCGGCCTGCAACCAGCACGCGCCGATCCCGTAGGATCGCCCCCATGCGCAGCTTGGCTGCCCGCCGCTGATTGACCAGTTGCTGCCGGTAGCGCGTCACCAGGCGCAACTCGCGCACCCGCTGGGGCGCCAGCCACACTCGCGGCACATAGTTGATCCGGCCCAGATCGCAGAGCACTTCCGCATCTTGCAAGTCGGTCTTGTCCGGGTTGAGTTTCATCTTCTTGACGATCCCGGGCATGGCCAGTTGCATCGGCCAGCCCGCATGCGCCCGCAACTCATCCGCCAGATCCGCGGCACCCGTACACGCCTCGATCACGGCTACCTGAACCGCCTCGTCCTTGCCGGCCACACCGGCCACCGCCTGCCACGTATCGGCGCATTTCCGGTTGCGCAGCAGCTTGCCCTGCATGTCCTGCACACACACCTGGACCCCGCTCATGCTGTAGTCGATTCCCACGCTCACTGGTATCTTCTTCATGGCTCGTTGCTCTTGTCAGGGTTAACGGCTTTGGTACCCATTAACCTTGTACCCGACAACGGGCCTTCATCCCCATCTC
>JBGPEV010000014.1:0-14381 GCA_041482995.1 bacterium
ATCGCCGAACAGGTTGAAGGCGAACACCGAGGAGGTGATGGCCAAGCCCGGGAAAAAGGGCAGCCAGGGCGCCGTTTCCGCGTAGAGTACCGCGCCGCCTTGCAGCATCAAGCCCCAGGCCGCCGTTGGCTCCTGCACGCCCAGGCCCAAGAAGGAGAGCGAGGCTTCCAGGAGAATCGCCTGCCCCATGAAGGCCGTGAGCATGATCAGGTAGGGCGCCATCACGTTGGGCACCATGTGCCGCCAGATGATACGCCAGTGGCTGAATCCCAGCGCCCGGGCCGCGTCGACGTAGGGCACCTCGCGCAGGGCCAGCGCGCTGGAGCGGATCACGCGCGCGCAGCGGGGAATCATCGTGATGGTGATGGCCATGATCACGTTTTGGGTGCCCGTGCCCAGCACCGAGACGATGGCCAGCGCCAGCACGATCAGCGGGAAGGACATGAACACGTCCAGCACGCGCTGCAGCAGGATGTCCAGACGCCCGCCGAAATAGGCGCTCCACACGCCGACGAACAACCCCACCGTCGCCCCAACGCCCGCGGAGATGAAGCCCACCAGCATGGCGGTGCGGGTACCGAAGAGGATGCGCGAGAGCACGTCGCGTCCGAACGGGTCCGTGCCCAGCCAGAACCGCGTGCCGGGGGCGGCCAACATGGCGTCGTAGTTGATCGTCAGCGGATCCTGGGGCGCGATCCAATCCGCGAAGATCGCTACGAACAGGTACAGCAGCACGACCGCCAAGCCGGCGGCGCCCAGGGGCTTGGTGCGCAGGAAGCGGACGCTGGCCTTGAGCCAACGGCCGGAAAGGCCCTGCTCGGCGATTTCCGCGGGAGATACGGTGATCTGCGTCATAGGAGCCCTGCGCGGCCGGAAGCGGCTGGGAAAGAGGGGGCTAGTTATATTGAATGCGCGGATCCAGCCACGCATAGATCATATCCACCACGAAGTTGCTGAAGATCGAAATGAGCACCACCAGCATCACCAGTCCCTGCACCAGCGTATAGTCCTGCTCGCCCACGGACTTGACGAATAAGAGCCCCAGACCGTTGAGATTGAAGACCTGCTCGGTGACCACCAGACCGCCGATGAGGAAGGCGAATTCCAGACCGATCACGGTGATGACCGGAAGCATGGCGTTCTTGAGCGCATGGCGGTTCACAACCAGACTCTCCAGCAGGCCCTTGGCCCGGGCGGTGCGGATATAGTCCTCCCGCAGCACTTCCAACACCGAGGAGCGCGTCATGCGGGTGGCCACGGCGGAATAACGGTATCCGGTCGCCAGCGCGGGCCAGATCAGTTGGGTGAGGTTGCGGATCGGGTCCTCCCAGATGGGCACATAGGTCAGCGGCGGCATCCAGCGGAACAATACGAGAAACGCGATGATCATCAAGATGCCCAGCCAGAACGACGGAGTCGCCAGCCCGGCGATGGAAAACACCCGCACCGCATAGTCGACCCAGGTGTCCTGCCTGAGGGCGGCCGCCGTGCCCAAGGGTATGGCCAGCACCGTGGCAAAAATGGTCGCAATGATGGCGACTTCCAGCGAAAGCTGGAAGCGGATGCCGATCTCATAGCTCACCGGCCGGCCCGTCCACATGGACGTGCCGAAATCGCCCTTGACAATCCCGATCATCCAGTCGGCAAACTGGCGCCAATTGGACTTGTCCAAGCCCAGTTTGGCCCGCTCCTTGTCCAGCGTCTCCTGTGTGACGCCCGGCGTTTCGGCGTAGCGCATTTGAACGATGTCACCCGGAACCAGGCGCATCAACACAAACACCAGAATGGCCGCCCCGAGCAGGGTGGGAATCATCAGCAGGACGCGGCTAATCAGGTAGCGATACACGATCGTTCTCGCCCAAAGTGTCTACCGCGGAGCCGCCGCGGCGCTGCGGCACTCAGCGCCGCGCAATCTCCATCATTCGGGGCGGCCCAGCACCCGGCACCGTGGAACCGGGGATCGCGAAGAATCGACCCCTGCAGAGCCCCAGCCCGACGGCCCCGCCAAGGGAAGCGGAGCCGCCGGTCACTGCACTGCGGCGCTTACTGCAGCCAGACTGTGTCCAACTGATTGTTGATGTAGTGGCTCGGGCTGACGTGCCAGCCTTGTACCTTGGTGGTGCTCATGACCAGCCGGTTCCACCACAGCGTGTTGAGATAATAGGCTTGCGTGTTGTTCAGATACAGTTGGTACTCCTTCAGCAGCGCCTTCTGCTTGACCGGATCGCCCTCTTTCAACTGGGCGTCATAAAGGTCGTCCAGCTTGCGGTCGATGTAGTGGCCGCTGTTGGTGTCCGACCGGTCGGCCGAAATGAACTGGCTGACGTCCACTTGCGGGTTGACGATGGTCTGGCAGTTGAAGTCCATGGTGACATCGAAGGTGGGCGTTTTGGCCCGCAGGGTCGCGAAGAACGGACCGGTCGGCTCCACCCATTGTTCGACGTTGAGACCCACTTGGCGCCACTGGTCGATCAGCCACGTTCCGACGATCGTATAGGGCTGATCCGTATTGCGATTGTGCAGCTTGAATTTGAATCCCACGGGCACGCCGGCTTCCTTCAAGAGCTGCTTGGCCTTGGCACGGCTGGCGGCGATGTCGTGGCTGTAGCCTTCCATGTCCCGCGCGATTTCGTCGTCCGTCATCGCCAACTCGTGGTGGGGAAATACGTAGCCCCCCACGGTCTTCACGATGGCGATCTTGGACAGGTGCTCCGAGCCGCCCCAGCGGTCGATGGCCAGATTCAGGGCGCGGCGCACGCGGACGTCGTCAAAGGGCTTCTTGAAGGGATTGGGCACCGCGAACAGGCCGCAGTTCCAGGGGCTCTCCTGCACGCGCAGGGTGGCCCCCAGGTCCTGCTTGATCTGATCCTGCGCGGCCGGCGGGAAACCGCGGAATTGGATCATGGAGCGGCCGCTGCGCATCGCTTGGATTTCCACCACTTCCTTGGGCGTGTAGATGCCTTCGTAGCCGTCCAGATAGGGCAGGCCCTTCTGGAAGTACGCGGGGTTGCGCACGCCAATCCAGTTCGCGCCGGGGTTCTGCTCCTTCAGGATGAACGGCCCGCTGCCCAGCACATTGGTCTTGTACCAGTTCGGATCCTTGGCCAGGATGTCCGCCTTGTAGATCCAGTTGAAAGGATTGGCCAACACGGCCATGAACGCGCCCGAGGGGAATTTCAACTTGAACACGACGGTGTAGGCATCCGGCGCGGTGATCGAGTCGATCATGTCGAAATATGGCGCGCGCGGGCTGATCACGCCCTGGGGCGGATCCATGATGTGCTTGTAGCTGGCCAACACGTCCTTCGACGTCAGCTTGCTCCCGTCCGAGAACAGGACGTCGTTGTGCATCTTGAAGGTGTAGGTCTTCTTGTCCGGCGAGACCGTCCAGCTTTGCACCAAGTCGCCCGCATACTTCTTTGCCGACGGATCGAGGGGGTCCACCCGGACCAGCAGGCTGTACATGGGCGCGACGGCGTGCACCACGGCAAACGTGGTTTCCTGGTGCCCGTCCATGCTGGGATAGCCGGACGCGGGGATCGTGAAGACCAGCGTGCCCCCGCGCTTGGGCTGCTGGGCTTGCGCGGCCGGCGCTGCCGCCAGAAATACGGCCAGGCCGAGGGCCAACGCGGCCACGCCTGGGGCTGCCAGGATCAAGTTTCGAAGTTTCATGGATGCTTCCTCCATTCCAATGTTCACGAGAAACGGGGACGTCGGAAACCCGGCTGAGCCAAAGGTCACCCTGATCTGCCGATTGGCACTTCCACCCAATGAGCCCCCGGAACCGGGCGAAATCTGTCGTGCACCGGTCCCGCGAGTCTTCCACCCCCTGGTTAGTGCTGGTGCGTCCGGCATCCGGGGATTGAGGCGCCGGCGGACGATCTGTGGGAACCCTGAGAGTTTCCCACTTCAGGCGTGATGGCAAGCCACCCAATGGTTCGGCCGCTTCTCCTCGTAAACCGGCACGCGCTCGCGGCACTCGTCGGTCGCCAACGGGCAGCGCGGGTGAAACACGCAACCGCTGGGAGGATTGAGCGGCGAGGGCACCTCGCCCTTCAACAGCACGTGCTCGCGGGCCGCCTCCACCACGGGATCGGGAATGGGCACGGCGGAGAGCAGCGCCCGGGTATAGGGATGGAGCGGCTCCGTGTAGAGCCGGTCCGAGGCGGCCAATTCCACGATCTTGCCCAGGTACATCACGGCGACGCGGTCGCTGAGGTGGCGCACCACCGAGAGGTCGTGGGCAATGAACAAGTAGGCCAGGCCCAGCCGATCCTGCAATTCTTCCAGCAGGTTGATGATCTGCGCCTGAATCGAGACGTCCAGGGCGGAGACCGCCTCGTCGCAGACGATGAAGCTCGGATTCATGGAGAGCGCCCGGGCGATGCCGACGCGCTGGCGTTGCCCGCCGCTCAGTTCATGGGGATAGCGGCTGTGCAAGACTGGGCTCAGCCCCGCCAAACCCAGCAATTCCGCGACCCGCGCCTTGTTTTCCGCACGGGACTTGGTAATGCCGTGAACCATCGGCGCCTCGCCGATGATCTCGCCGATGGTCATGCGGGGGTTGAGCGAGCTGTAGGGATCCTGGAAAATCACCTGGATCTTGCGCCGCGCCTTGCGCAGCGCGGCGGCGCCCGCGGTCACCAGATCTTCGCCCTCGTAGCGGATGGCGCCCGCGGTGGGCTTGGTGAGCTGAAGGATGCAGCGCCCCGTCGTGGTCTTGCCGCAGCCGGATTCTCCCACCAGCCCCAGGGTTTCGCCGGCCCACACGGTGAAGCTCACGTCGTCCACGGCCTTGACCAAGCCCACGGCGGTATGGATCAGCACACCCTGGGTGACAGGAAAGTGCATCTTGAGGTTCTCCACCTCAAGCAGCGGGTTCTTGCCGGCGGGGGCTGCCGATTCGGTCATTCCTGCGGTCTCACCTGCTCCCAGGTTCGGGAATGAAGCGCTTGCTGCGCTAGGATGCGGCCTTCAGCAGTTGATCGGCCTTGAGGCACGCGGACCAGTGGCCGGGCGCCACCTCGAGCAGCGGCGGCAGGGCCTGGGCGCAGCGCGGCTCCGCGAACCGGCAGCGCTCCATGAAGCGGCAACCCTGGCCGAGCGCGCTGAGGTCGGGCGGTTGCCCATCGATCGGCAGCAGGCGCTTCCTCTGCTTCTCGTCCAAGCGCGGCACGGAATTCAACAGGCCCAGCGTATAGGGATGGCGCGGATTGGCATAAAGTTCCCGCGCGGCGGCCTGCTCGATCACCTTTCCGGCGTACATCACCTGCACCCGGTCGGCATAGCGCGCCACCACACCCAGGTTGTGGGTGATCAACACCATCGCCACGCCGAAGCGGCGGCTGAGGTCTTTCATCAACGCCAGGATCTGCGCCTGGATCGTCACGTCGAGCGCGGTGGTCGGCTCGTCCGCCAGGATCAGCTTGGGGCTGCAGATCAGGGCCATGGCGATCATGACGCGCTGGCGCATGCCGCCGCTGAACTGGTGGGGAAACTGGGGCAGGCGCCGCTTGGGATCCGGGATGCCCACCCAATTCATCACCTCCAGCGCCCGATCTCTGGCGTCCCTGCCCGTGATCCCGCCGTGGGCCTCCAAGGTCTCCGTCAATTGCCGCTCGATGGAGAGCACCGGGTTGAGCGAGGTCATGGGTTCCTGGAACACCATGGCCAGTTCCTTCCCGCGCACTTCCCGCATCTCCGCGGGGGACAGCTTGAGCAGATCGCGGCCTTGGTAGAGCACTTCGCCCGAGAGCACCTTGCCCGGGGGCCAGGGGATGAGACCCATGATGGAGAGCGCCGTCACGGATTTTCCGCAGCCACTCTCGCCCACGATGGCCAGGGTTTCCCCCGCATCGACGTGGAAGGACACGCCGTCGACCGCACGCACCTCGCGGCCCTGCGTATAAAAGCGCGTTTGCAGGTCCTTGACTTCCAGCAGGCGGGTCATACGGTCCCGGCTCGGGTACGCCGCCGGCAGGGAGTCGCCGCCGGCCGATTCGACTTCACGCACGCCACCGCCGCGCATCCCGACGCCGGCCAAGCGCCGCCCTAGGCCAGTCTCCTGGCCTTGCGGGTGTTTGCAGTGCATACTGGTGAATCCGTCACTTCCCCCCATCGCAATTCAGAGGGTCGTATCCTACCGGAACTGGACAAGTTATCAATGGATATTTTCCCGGCACCCGCGCGCCGCCAAGCCGCCGCTATCCAGCGCCGACGCGGGAGCCGGAATTTGCGATTTGATCAAATCGACCCGGGACCGGCCGTGGAACCTCTTCCTGGGCAGGCAACACGTTCACTGCGCCAGGTATTCCCATGATGCCTCCAAAGCCGCCGCCTCTCGACGCTAACGCGGCCGGGGATGCCGGCACCGCGTCAGTTCCTGCGCGCCTTCCGGTGCTGGCGCTGGTGGGACGCCCCAACGTCGGCAAGTCCACGCTGTTCAATCGGCTGACGCGCTCCCGGCACGCGCTAGTGGCGCCGATTCCCGGGGTCACGCGCGACCGCAAGGAGCAGGTGGTGCGCTTCGAGGCGTTCCGCTTCCGGTTGGTCGACACGGGCGGCATGAGCTTCTCGCGGGAGGTGGCATTTTCCGAGGAGATCGCCGCGCAGGTGCATCAGGCGATCGCGGAAGCGGACCTCGTGTGGCTGGTGCTCGATGCGGCGCAGGGCCTCAATCCCTATGACGGGGAACTGTTCCGCGCCCTGCGGAAGTTGGGCAAGCCGGTCATCGTCGTCGCCAACAAGGCCGACAGTCCCGGCCGGCGCGCGGGTTCCGCCGAGTTCTACGCGCTCGGCGCGGAGACGGTTTATCCCGTTTCCGCCCTCCATGGCAGCGGGCTGCGCGAGGCGCTGGAAGGCTCCGCCCAGCGCGTTCCCGCGCTGTTGACCGCCGCGGGAACGCCGACGACGGGGGAGCAACCCGTGCGGGTGGCGTTCATCGGCCGGCCCAACGCGGGCAAGTCCTCGCTGATCAACCGCCTGCTGGGCAGCGCGCGCCAGATCGTGTCGGAGGTGGCCGGAACCACGCGCGAGGCGGTCGAACTGCCCTTCCGCGTGTTCGACCAGGACTACGTGCTGGTGGACACGGCCGGCATCCGGCGCCGCGCGCGCACCAAGGAATACCTCGAGAAGATCAGCGTGCTCAACGCTCTCACCGCAATGGAGCACGCGGACGTGGTCGTGCTCGTGCTGGACGCCAACGAGGGCGCGGCGGAGCAGGATGCGCGCATTGCCGGCTATGTGCTGGAGAAAGGCCGGGGCTTGGTGGTGGCCATGAACAAATGGGACCTGCTGGCGGCCGGCGGGCGCCAGCCCAAGGACGTGGAGGCCGACATCGCCCACGCGCTGCGCTTCGTCGACTTCGCTCCCCGCGTGCGGCTGAGCGCCGTGACCGGCGACGGGATGGAGCGCCTGTTCAAGGAAGTGCGCATGGTGGCGCGGGAATTCGCGCGGGAAATCCAGACCGCGGATCTCAATCGCGTGGTCCAGATCGTCACGCGGCAAACCCCGCCACCGGCCAAGGGCCATTCAGCCTCGAAAATTCACTACGGCACCCAGACCGGCACGCGCCCGCCGGTGTTTCGCTTCTTTGCCAACCATCCGGAGCGCATTCCGGACGCCTACACGCGCTACATGGAACATCAGTTGCGCTACCACTTCGGCTTTCGAGGTGTGCCCGTCGGCGTGCAGTGGCGGGGCCGCGACGCTCCCCTCGCCGGGCCTTCCGAGGAAGCAGGGAGCAAACCCGCGCGCCACGCCCATGCGTATCGGAAGCCTGGCCCACACAGATCTGGCGCACAGAAGTCTGGCCCACACAATTCTGGCGCACAGAAGACCGGCATACAGAAGTCCGGCGCACGGAAGGCCGGCGCCCAGAAGACCGGTGCGGGCAAACCTGGCCCGCGGAAGTCCGCCCCACACCCGTCTCGTCCACGCAAGCCGCGTCCGGGCCAGCCAGATCCCCGGCGCGCGGAGGCCCGTGGCGGCCGCAGGCGGAAGGGTCGGGGGTGAGCGGCCCGGCGGTGACGATCGGGCCCTGTTGCAACCCAGTGGCAGTTCCCGCTTTTTCCACCCTCATACAGTGTGATAAGTCTGTGAGAGCACAGACCCGAGGGTCCGCAAGCGGGGCACAGCGATGGAGATCAGGGGGCTATGTCAGCAACAGGCGGGGCAGGGACAACGTCCGAACGCACGATCGACCAGTGGCGCGAGGAAATCGACCGCCTTGACGCCCAATTGGTGACCCTGCTCAACCGCCGCGCGGTGTGCGCCCTGGCCATTGGGAAGATCAAGCGGCGCGAGCGGCAGCCCATCCACGTGCCGGAACGCGAGCGCGCCGTGATCGATCGGGCCGGTCAACTGAACACGGGCCCACTGCCCAACGCGGCCATTCAGGCCGTGTTCGAAAGCATGATCTGCCAAATGCGCCTGCTGGAAGCAAATGCGCCACCAGCCAGTTGATCGGATTCGGTTAAAATGAAAATTGGCCACTATCGCTGCGACGGCTTGAATCCTCGTTAGACGCGTTATGTAACCTTATTCCCCTAACCACCATGAAATCTCCCCGAGATTTTCCCACCGCGAAAGAACCCACGCACGTCACCAGTTCGGGCATCCCCGTGAAGGCGGCCTATTTTCGGGAGGACGTGCCCGCCGGCAGCGAGTCCGAGCGGCCTGGAGAGTACCCGTTCACGCGCGGAATCAAGGCGGACATGTACCGCGGCAAGCTGTGGACCATGCGGCAATACGCGGGGTTTGCCACGGCGAAGGAGTCCAACGAGCGCTACCGCTATCTGCTGAAGAACGGGCAAACGGGGCTCTCGGTGGCCTTCGATCTGCCCACCCAGATCGGATACGACAGTGACGACCCGATGGCGGAAGGGGAAGTCGGGAAGACCGGGGTCGCGATCGATTCGATCGAGGACATGGAAGTCCTGTTCGCGGGGATTCCGCTCGATCAGGTCTCCGTTTCCATGACGATCAACGCCACGGCGGCGATCCTGCTCGCGCTTACGATCGCGGTGGCGAAGAAGCAAGGCGTCGCCCCGCGGCAACTCTCGGGGACGATCCAGAACGATATCCTCAAGGAGTACATCGCGCGGGGCACCTACATTTATCCGGTGCGCCACTCCCTGCGGCTGATCACGGACATCTTCCGCTATTGCCACACCGAGTTGCCGAAATTCAACACGATTTCCATCTCCGGCTACCACATCCGCGAGGCCGGTGCCTCGGCCGTCCAGGAGTTGGCCTTCACCTTTTGCAACGCCATCTGCTACGTGGAATCGGCCCTGGAGGCGGGGTTGGACGTGGACGAATTCGCGCCGCGCCTGTCGTTCTTCTTCAACGGCCACAACAACTTCTTCGAGGAAGTGGCCAAGTTCCGCGCCGCGCGCAGGGTGTGGGCCAAACTGATGGAAGAACGCTTCCACGCCAAGCATGCCCGCTCCAAGATGCTGCGCTTCCACACGCAAACGGGCGGCAGCACGCTCACGGCCCAGCAGGTGGAAAACAACATCGTGCGCGTGGCCTTCCAGGGACTGGCAGCGGTGCTGGGCGGCACGCAGTCCCTGCACACCAACGGCATGGACGAGGCGCTCAGCCTGCCCACGGAGACCGCGGCCCGCGTGGCCCTGCGCACGCAGCAGATCATCGCCAGCGAGTCCGGCGTGGCGGACACGGCGGATCCCCTGGCCGGCTCATACTACGTGGAAGCCCTGACGGCGGAACTGGAACGGCGCGTCTGGGACTACATCCGCCAGGTGGATGAGTTGGGCGGCTCGACGGCGGCCATCGAGGCGCGCTTCTTCCAGAACGAGATCCGCAACACAGCCTACCGCACCCAGCAGGAGATCGACCGCGGCGAGCGCACCATCGTGGGGGTCAACCGCTACCAGACGGAAGGGGCGGTGGCGCCACCCCTCTTTTCGGTCAATGACAGCGTGGGCCTGGAGCAGGTGCGGCGCCTGCACGCCCTCAAGGCACACCGCAACGGAAGCCAAGTTACCGCGGCCCTGGGCGAGATCAAACGCCGTGCCCAGGGCACGGACAACTTGATGCCGGCCATTCTGGCGGCCGTGGAGGCCTCCACGACACTCGGGGAGATCGCCCACACCCTGCGCGGGGTGTGGGGGGAATATCGGGAATAGAGGAGAGGCACCTCGGCCTGCGCGCAATTGCACTCGGCCAAGCGGTTCGTTATCGTCGATACAGGAGAGTCCGGGATGCCCATCACTGAGGAACTGAAGACCGCGCAGGAATTGCGGGCCGCCGGCGCGGCGCCCGCGCTGGCCGAGCTGTTGGCCGCGAAGCTGGAGACCACCGCCGCCGCGACTCGGGACGCCTCGTTCCGGGATTTTCTGGCGGAAATGAAGGCCATGCGCGCGGACATGGATCTGCGGTTCACCAAGGTGGAGACGATTATGGACCAGCGGTTCACCAAGGTGGAATCGCTTGTGGACCTGCGCTTCGCCAAGATGGAGGCGCAAAACTCGGAATTGAGGGCCAGCCTGGAGACCTCCATGCGAGTGTCCATGGCCGCGATGATCGCCGTGATCGGGGGCGCTGTTGCCATCATCAAGTTATTTCCCAACTGGCATTGAGTGTAGTGGCGGATTTGCCTGGGACCATGGATTGGGTCACCAACTGGGCGAAATCTTCCCTACCCTGCGGGTTGTGGGAGGAATGTCGCGAATAGGCGGACTGTTGCTGGGTGTTGGAACGCCGGAAATTTCCGGTTCAATCGCTCCATTTGGGGGGAAGGTAATGAAGCTTTGCAGCGAGAGATTCCATAACTACATCAAGACGTTACAATCGACCTTGGGGATTGCCCTTTTGGGCATGCTGGCACTGGTGTTTTTCGCGTCCTGTAGCACGTCACGTGGAGGCGCGGCACCCACGATGCCGTCGGTGAGCAAAGTGGTGTCGGAACGCACCGTCACGGGCTTCAAGTTTCCGGAGTCGGTCGGCTGTGACCCTGCGAACAACGCGCTGTACGTCAGCGAGTTCGGCGGCACCGAATTGAAGCCCGGGGAAAAGGACAACCTTGGGTACATCATGAAGCTGTCGTTGGACGGCAAGGTGCTCGAGGATCGGTTCCTCCCCCTGCCGGGCGTCACGATGAACAAGCCCAAAGGCATCTGGGTGTGCGGGAACCGGTTGTGGGTGACGGACATTGACGGGGTGTGGGAATTCGATACCCAAACCAAGCAGGGCAAGAAGCTGGACTTGCCGGGCGCGCAATTCGCCAATGACCCGGCGATCCTCGGGAATACGCTCTATGTGAGCGACAACCGCGGGGACCAGCTCTTCAGCGTGGAACCGGCCGAATTTCTCGACGCGGGCAGCAATCCCAAGGTCTCCGTCGTGTGGTCCAAGAGGGACGTGAATCCCAACGGGGTCTACCCCTCCAAGGACGGCTCGCTGCTGATCGTGGGCTTCATGTCCGACAAGGTGCCCCGCGCCATCTACGCCATGGCCCCGGGCCAGGACCCCAAGGCTCTTTCCGATTCGATCGGCCGGCTGGATGGCCTCTTGGAAATGGGCGATGGCACGATCATGGCCACGGACTGGGATTTCGGATCCGTGTTCACCTGGACCTGGAACGGCGGCATGAAGACCATCGCCAAGGACTTCAAGGGGCCGGCGGATTTGTGCGCCTACCCGAATTCCGGCGGCCTGATGGTGGTGGTGCCCGATCTCGTCAAGAGCGAGTTGCGGATGATCCAGATGGGGAATTAGGGGAGGCCAGCCATAGCAGGAACCGGAGTGCTGGCGTTGCACGTAAGCGACACTGACGTGTCTCACCGGCCACTCGTATCGGGCATGACGGCAGTCGTCACGTGCCGGAAGCCGTGGCCGTTCACTATGAATCTGGGGGAGGGGAACATGGTCGAAAAACTGGCACCCGTGGAACTCGATGTCGGAACCTTGCGACACGAGATCCAAAAGGAATATCGCGAGGTGGCCGCCCATCCGGACAAGGGGTTTCATTTCCATACTGGCCGGGAATTGGCCAAGATTGTCCAATACCGGGAGGAATGGTTGTCGGCGGTGCCAGAGGAGGTGCTGGTCTCGTTCGCCGGTACCGGCAACCCCTTCAGCATGGGGGAGATGAAACCGGGGGAAAAAGTCGTCGACCTGGGCTGCGGCGCCGGAATTGACAGCTTTATCGCCGCCAGCCAAGTGGGCACGGCCGGTGCGGTGGTTGGCATTGATATGACGCAGGAAATGTTGGCCAAGGCCCAGGCGGCCGCAGCCCAGGTGAAGCTGCCCCAGTTGGCATTCAAGGCGGGCTATCTGGAGGAAATTCCCTTGCCGGATGGGTGGGCGGACGTGGTCATCTCCAACGGTGTGGTCAACCTCTGCCCGGACAAGGAAGCCGCGTTCCAAGAGATTTTCCGGGTGCTCAAACCCGGCGGCCGCCTTCAAATCGGGGACATCCTCGTCAGCAGGCCTGTTTCGCAAGCTGGCAAGCGAAAAATTGAGTTGTGGACCGGGTGAATTGCCGGCGCTCTGCTGGAAGCAGAGTTGGCGGACGTCGTGACGGGGGCCGGATTCTTGGATTTCGCGATCACTTGGCGAGCCAAGGTGTTCGCGGGTGCGCCGCAAGCGTCTAATGCCGAGGCGTTCGGCACGGTGGGCATCAACTTCCGCGCCCGCAAGCCGTGAAACCTGCAGGATGCCGCCGGGCAGGGCTCAACTCTCCGGCAGCTTCTCGGTCAAGATGTGGATGTGCTGCTTGCCTTGCAGGCTGGTGTGAAGGGGGCCGTGCACCGCTGTCGAGAGATCGGGCGGGTCGCCCCGCATGGGCAGGGAAGGCTGTTTGGGGCTTGCGGCGCGGGACTCGGCCTGCTTGTGTTCGGCCAGCTTTTGCAGGGCACCGGCCGCCGCCTCTTCCAGCTTGGCCTTGGCCGCCTTGCGGGGCTTGTCCCCGCCGCCCAGCAGGGGCTGAACGTTCACGTGGGCCTGCTCCAGAGAGGCTGTCAGGTCGTTCAGCACTTCGATCTCATCCCCAGGGAACGTGCGGTCGGCGAAGGTGAACCGGGCGCCCTGGGGTAAGGGTTTCAGGACGGCGGCCAGTTCCTTCTGGAACGCGGTCAATTCGCCCGCCGTGAGGGGCTTGGTGCCGGTGTAGGCCTTCTCGACCGCGTCAAACACGAACTTCAGCAAGGCGTCGCGCTTCAGCATGTCCTTCAGGAACAGGTACTGCAGCAGCTTGCGATAGGCTTCTTCCGCGGCCGACGGCAGCGAGAGATGCAGTTGCACGGGCTCCGCCACTGCGACGTTGAGCACGGTGAGGGGGTGCGCCGCCGTGTCGATGCCGAACACCGCACTGATGAAGCGGTAGCCGCAATCGAGGAAATCCATCAAGGATTTCAGCGTCGTGACCGAGAACTGCTGCGGGCCGTCCTGGGTGTAGCGGATGCTCAGCACGCTTTGCCCTTCCGCCACCGCCCGCCCGCTCAGTCCCGCGGCGAGGCGCTGCACCGCGGTGAACTGGGTCAGGTAGCCATCCCAGTCATGGGCGATGCCGTCCACCTCCAGCAGCAGCCGCACGATTTCCTCTTCGTTGAGGCGGGTCTGGTAGCGGTAGTACTCCCAATGGCGCTGGTAGAGCGCTTCCACCTGTTCCCCAAGCCGCGCCAGGCGCTCCAGATCGTTGACCGTGGCCGGCAGGTCACCGTGGGCCGCCCGCAGGTCTTCCAGCCGGATCAGCGCCCGGCGGTGGGCCTTGAGCGCCTCCTGCAGCCCGTCGCAGAACTCGGGACGGAACAGGCGGCTCTTGATCTCCACGTTGACCAGGGAGATCAGTTCCGACTGATGCAGATGGGCGGCGAGCTGTTCGAAGAATTGGTTGCGGGTGTCCGCGTAGTACCGGAAGGTGCTGCCCATCAGCGCGATGAATTCCCGCGTGACGGGCTCGGCCTGGTGGAACTGGACCTGCAGCTGGTTGAGGATCACCGCTACATCCCTGTAACGAGGTGATGGGTCGGACGGCCGGGCGGCCGTGCTCCGTCGCACCCCGGCTTGGCCCAACTCAGGTGCGCTGCCCGGCGATCAACTCACTGGCCGAGAAGAAGAAGGCGATTTCCTCCTTGGCGGTCTCGGGCGCGTCCGATCCATGGACGGTGTTCACTTCCACACTCTCCGCGAAGTCCTTGCGGATCGTGCCCGGCTTGGCATTGGCGGGGTTGGTCGCCCCCATGATGTCCCGATTCTTCTGGATCGCACTATAGCCCTCCAACACGGACACGACAATAGGCCCGGAGGACATGAATGTGGTCAGGCTATCGAAGAACGGGCGGCTGGCGTGAACCGCGTAGAAGGCCTGCGCCTGCTGCTTGGTGAGCCGCGTGAGCTTGGCCGCGCGGACCACA
>JBGPEV010000015.1:0-14062 GCA_041482995.1 bacterium
ACCGACTCGACCCGCTCGTTCACGTCGCGGAGCCGGCCCACGCCCTGCCAGAAGGAGTAGCGGTACCCCATGGCATAAAGCACCGCGCAGCGCACGTTCTCCAACACGCTCATGCGCGGGAAGAGATGGGTCACCTGGAAGCTGCGGGCCAGGCCCCGCCGGCTGATCTTGAAGGTCGAGAGCCCCGTGACGTCCTCCCCTTTCAACCGGACGTGGCCGGACGTAACGGGGTAGCGCCCGCTGATCAGGTTGAACAACGTGGACTTGCCCGCGCCATTCGGACCGATGATGGCGTGGCGTTCACCCCGCTCGATGTGCAGGGTGACCCCCCGGATGATCGGGGTCACGCCGAAGCTCTTGTGCAGATCCATCAATTGCAGCACAGGTTCCATCGGCTCACTCGTCCTCGAGCAGCGGAGCCATGGCGGATGCCCACGCGCGCGCCACCATCGGCCAGCAACAGCGGAACGCGGAGAAGCCCGCCACCGTCACCGCCCCGCCGATCAGCCACGGCCATGGCTTGTGGGCATTCAATGGAATCCAGAACAGTGTCATCTTGCCGGCCAATTCCGGCTGCGTGGCCGTGCGATAGGCCAATTCCAGCAGCAGCACGCCGCCAAACCCCATCGCAAGGGCCGGCACCAAGGCCACGGCGTAGGCGCCCAGCACCCGATGCAGCGTGCGCGCCCGCACCAGGGGCGCGTGGGCCGCCGCCAGCCCCGCCAACCCGCCCGGCGCGAACAGCACCATCAGAATGAACAGCAGTCCGAAATAGAGTTGCCACGCCTGTGTATAGTCGCTGAGCGACACCTGCAGCCACGTAATCGCAGCCGCACCCAGCACCGGACCGAAAAATTGGCCCACGCCGCCGATGTAGGTCATCAGCAGCACCGTGCCCGAGCGGCCGGCGCCCAAGGCCTCGGCCGCGACGATCTCGTAGTCGATGGCGTGCAATCCCCCCGCGATGCCGGCGAACATGGCGGAAATTGCAAACGCGATGAAGCGCACGCGCTGGGGGTTGTATCCGACAAATTCGGCCCGCTCCGGGTTATCCCGCACGGCATTGCACATCCGCCCGAGAGGCGTGCGCATGAACGCGTACATGAGCGCGGCGGAGAACAGGAACCAGAACAGCACTACGTAGTAGACCTGGATTTGGGATGCCAGCTTGAGCCCAAACAGCAAGGGGCCCTTGGTCCGATTCGCGGTGATCCCCTCCTCCCCGCCGAAGAACACGGTGACGATCAGGGAGGCCGCCACCACGAGTTCGCCGATCCCCAGGGAGATCATGGCGAACACGGTGCCGGCCCGCCGGGTGGTCACAGAGCCGATCAGTATTCCGAAGACGAGCCCCCCCGCGGCACCGAAGAGAGGGACCAGCACCACGGGAATGGGCCAGCCGCCATTGATCAGCCGCAACACATGAATGGCCACGTAGCCGCCCAGCCCGAAGTAAACGGCGTGTCCAAAGGACAACAGCCCCGTCTGGCCCAACAGCATGTTGTAGGAAAGCGCGAACACCGCCGCGATTCCCATCTGGCTAAGCAGCGAGTGGCCGAAGCTGCTGTTCAGCCCCGGCAAGTGGGGCAGCACGGCCAGGGCCAACCCGCCGGCCAGCCACGGCCACACGGCGCGTAAGGCGCCGCCCGCTGCCGGGGTGGCTGACCGAACGGCGACTGCCGTGGGGGCCTTGGATTCGATCATGTTTCGCGCGTCCCCATGATGCCTTTGGGACGGAGGATCAGCATCAGCACCAGCAACACATAGGGAATCATGGGAGCCACCTGAGCGATTTTCACCGCCACCACCTCATAGAGCATGGAGGTGCGGTTGACCTCGATTCCCACCAGCCGGAAGACGTCGAGGAGCGAATAGTCCAGTGCCACGGAGAACGTCTGGACGATGCCGATCAACACGGACGCCAGCAGTGCCCCGGGGAGGGAACCGAGCCCGCCCACGACCACCACCACGAACACAATGGGTCCCAGGGCCGCCGCCATGTTGGGGGCGGTGAGCAGGGCAAATCCTCCAATCACGCCCGCCAGACCGGCCAGGGCGCTCCCGGCGGCAAAGACCAGCATGAACACCCGCGGGACATTGTGCCCAAGCGCGGCGACGGTATTGGGATGGGTGAGGGCGGCCTGAATGATCAGCCCCGCCCGCGTGCGCGTCAGCACCCAAAAGAGAAACGCGAACATTCCCACGGAGATCAGCATCATGAACGCCTTGTAGGCGGGGAAGCTCGTGGAGAAGAGCGTGAACAGCGCGAAGTCCATCGCCTCCGGCACTTTATTTGCGATGGGATTGCGCCCCCACACCATGATGACCAATTCCTCGATCAGGTAGGCGAGTCCGAACGTGAACAGCAGTTCCGACACATGTCCGAATTTGTGCACCGGGCGCAGACCGTACCGTTCGATCCCCGCGCCGACGAGGCCGCACAATAGCGGACCCAACACCAGGGCGGGCCAGAAGCCGATCCACCGCCCGAGTTGGTAGGAGAAGTATGCCCCCAGCATAAACACGCTGGCATGGGCGAAATTCAGCACTCCCATCATGCTGAAGATGAGCGTCAGGCCACTGGACAGCATGAACAGCAGCAGCCCGTACACCAATCCGTTGAGCGATGAGAAAACGACGAGTTCCAACACGAGGCCTCCCGGGGCGGACTCAGGCGGCCCGCCACCCAGCCCTCACGAAGACCCCGCAGGGGTCTCCGTGAGCACGGGGCAGAACCGCAGTGGGTTACTTCGGGCGTTCCATCTTGCACGTGGTCGGCAGGGCGGTGTCCCGGGCGTCCACCTTGCCGTCTGTGATGAAGCCGACGCCGGTCTTCTCCACATCGAACTTGGCCTTGTCGGACATGGTGGAGACGTACAAGGGCTGGAGCACCTGATGGTTGTCCGCCCGCATTTCAACCTCACCGATAGCCGTTTGCATCTTCATGCCCTCCAGCGCCTTGGCGACTTTTACCGGGTCATTGGAACCGATTTTCTTCATGGCCGCTACCCACATTTCGAACATGGTCTTGACGCGCCAGAAGGTAAAATCGTCCTCCTTGCCCGTGAAGCGCTTTTCATATGCGACGGCATCGGCATCCAGCTGCGGAAGCACATTCTTGTGCCACTCCGTCACCTGCTTCACGTGGCCCACTCCATCCTTGCCAATGGCGGTCGGCGCGCCGAGCGCCCCGGCATAGTAGGTGTACCAATCCACGCTCAGTCCCGCATCCTTTCCGGCCTTGATGAGCAGCAGCATGTCGTTGCTCCAATTGCCGGTAATGACGGAGTCCGCCCCGGAAGCCTTGATCTTGGCGATGTACGGGGAGAAGTCCGTCACCTTTTGCAACGGGTGGAGTTCATCGCCGACGATCTGCACGTCGGGCCGCTTGGCGGGGAGCATCTTGTTCGCGGCGGCGGCCACGGCCTTACCGAAGGAGTAGTCCTGGTTGATCAGGTAGACCTTCTTGATCCCCTTCTGTTTGGCCATGAAGTTGGTCAGCGCCTCCATCTTCATGTCGGCATCGGCATCGAAGCGGAAGTGCCAGAAATTGCACTTTTCATTGGTGAGGGCCGGGTCCACCGCGGCGTAGTTGAAGTAGACCATTTCCTTCCCGGGATTCCGCTCGTTGTACTTGAGCACCGCATCGGTGATGGCATGAGCGACCAGCGAGCCGTTTCCTTGGGCCACGTAGCGAATACCCTCATCGGTGACCTTCTTCAGTTGGATGAGGGCTTCTTGCGGATTCACTTTGCTGTCGAACACCGCCAACTCCAACTTTTGGCCGTTGACTCCACCCGCGGCGTTGATCTTGTCGATAAAGTAGCTGAAGTGCTTCTGCCCCAGAATGCCGGCGCTCGCGGCTCCTCCGGAAAGTGGATCGATGTACGCAATTTTCAAGGTCCCTTGGGCCTGCGCGGAAAGCGCAATCGCGGTTGCCAGCAGCAATCCGAGCGCCCCCCTGCGAAGTCGTTGCGAGATCATTGCTCCCCTGTCGTCAATCTTGAGCCTGCGTTCAGAGCTTGGAGCGCCTAACGGAATTGCAAACTGCCTCAACACATAAGGACACAAAGACTACAAAGGAACACAAAGAACAGCGGATTTTTCACGCCGACTCATCGAGCAATCTGAGCCAATAGAACGTTCTGGTCCGCTACTTCGCCCTCCTCAAAACTGCCGCCACGAGGAGCGAAATTCCCTTTGTGTCCTTCGTGTCCTTTGTGGTTCAGAAGTCTTGTTGGACGCCCTTAGAAGAATGGTCCTCCTTCACCGCAAACCGCAGCGGTGCCAAGTCTGTAGGGCAGCGGCCCGGCAATGTCAACGCGAAGGCGCCGCTCCATCGCGCAGGGCCGGCGCGGCGCGCTTGAGGGCGGGGAGCGGGGGCCGCTCACGCCTTCTGGAACACGGCCGTGTACTCCGGTCCGGGACGGGCGGGTTGGGGCGGGGTCACCGGCTGCAACTGGAGCAGCCGCCAGCGGGGCGGCGCGAACAGGGCCTGCATGGCTTCCCGGGGACAAGAGAAGGGCGGGGGATTGATTCCCGACAATTCCATGAAGACGCCGAGCAGCCGCCCGCCCGGCTTCAGCAACCGGTAGGCGAGCGCTTCATAGTCGGCAAAGCGCGCCGGCCCCAAAGCGGCCAGGCAGGTTTGCTCGAGCACCGCGGCAAAGCGGCCATTGAGGGCCGCGGGCAGATCGAAGATATCCGATTGCACCGCCTCCACCGGCAAGCTCCGGGCGGCCGCGGCCTGACGCAAAGCCAGAATGGGCGCGGCGACGAAGTCGACGGCGGTGACGCGGCAACCTTGCTCCGCCAGCAGCAAGGCCTCATGGCCGCGTCCGCAGCCGGGAATGATCACGGCGTCTGGGGGCGCCAGGTACTGCTGGGCCAGTTGCCGGGCGGGGGCGCTGGCGCGGCCGAGATCCCACGGCGTCCGGCCCTCCCGCCAGCGGACTTCCCAGAACGCGCGCGACAGATGGTCTGACATGGCGGGGTTTCGCTCCAGGCGCATCTTGCCGTGCCGGACCACGGCGGATTAGAGTCGACCCCAGTCACCGGCATCAAGGATCGGTTCACCCACGGGAAACGAGGCAAGATGGCTGAGCGGGCGTTGGTCGTCATCGATGTGCAGAACGACTACTTCCCGGGCGGCGCTTGGGCGCTCCCCCACGCGGAACGTGCGCTGCCCAACATCCTGGCACTGATCGGCAAGGCGCGCCAACGGGACGACCCGGTCGTCTACATCCAGCACGTCACGCCCGCGGGATCGGCGGTATTCGCCAGCGGCTCCACCGGCTCGTTGTTGCACCGGGCGCTGCAGGTTGGGCCGGGCGATCCGGTGTTCCAGAAGCAGCATCCCTCCTCCTTCCAGGGCACCGGCCTGGGCGCCTTCTTGGAGCAGCAGGGCCTGCGTGCCCTGGATATCTGCGGGTTCATGACCCAAATGTGCTGCGACACGACGACACGGGAAGCCTATGCGACCGGCTACGCCGTGCGGTTCTTCTCCGATGCGACCGCGGCGCGGGATCTGGTGGTGGAGGGAGAGAAAATCCCCCACGACGTGGTGCACCGGGTTTCCCTGGGCGCGCTCGCCCGGTTCGCCAAGATCGTGGGCAGCCGCGACGCCTGACGGACGCTACGCCTCCAGGATCGCCACCGCCTGCCCTTCGGCCACTGTCTAGCCTTCCTTGACGAGCAGCCCGCGCACCGTACCGGCGGACGGGGTGGCGACGGGAATCTCCATCTTCATGGATTCGAGAATCAGAAGGGGATCCTCGGCGCTGAGCCGCTCCCCGGCCGCGGAGGTGACCTTCCAGACCGCGCCGGTGATTTCGGACTTCAAGGTGATGCGAGCCACGGTTATTCCGGGGCCAAGGGTTGGGCGGGTTCGGCGCCGGGAAGCGCGTCAGGGCCGGACGCCGAAGCGGGACTTGCCCGGCGTGCGCAGCGGCGCGGCCAGGTCGGCGAACGCGCACAGCATGGGGCGCGTGTCGCGGGGATCGATGATCTCCTCGGGCATGAACCGCTCCGCGCTGCGGAACGGGGAGCGCAGGAGATTGAGCCGCTCGCTGATTTCCGTCAAGCGGGCCGCCCGATCCGGCGCGGCGTCGAGTTCCGCGCGATAGGCGGCCTCCACGCCCCCTTCAATGGGGAGCGACCCCCAGTCGCCCGAGGGCCAAGCGGCGCGCATGCAGTAGCGGGAGGCGTTCTGGTGCACCATCCCGGCGACGCCGAACGCCTTGCGCACAATGACCGAGCACCACGGCACCGTGGTCTGGAAAATCGCCGCGGCCGCGCGCATTCCGTGACGAATCGTCCCCGCCTTTTCGGCCTCCAGGCCGATCAGGAAGCCGGGGATATCGACCAAATGGACCACCGGCAGATGGAAGACCTGCGCCAGATCCACGAAGCGGGTCACCTTGTCCGAGGCGTCCGCCGTCCAGGCGCCGCCATAGTGGTAGGGGTCGCTGGCCAACACGGCCACGGGCCAGCCGGTGAGCCGGGCCAGCCCGGTGATCACCGAGCGGCCCCACTGCCGTCCCATCTCGAAGAACGAGCCTTGGTCCACCAACGCCTCCACGATCGGTCGCATCTTGTAGACTTGGCGGCGGTCCCGCGGCACGGCGCCGATCAGCCAATCGTCGCGGCGTCGCGGGTCGTCCGCGGCCGGTCCCCGGGGCGGCAGGTCGTAGACGGACGATGGCAGGTAGCTGAGAAACCTGCGCACTCGCTGGAACGCTTCCACCTCGGTTTCGGCCTCGTCGTCCACCGCTCCGTTGCGCGTGTGAATGTGGCTGCCGCCGAGTTCGTTCTTCTCCAGCTTCTCGCCCACCCGCGCCACCACGGGCGGACCGGCCACGAACATCTGGGAGGTTTCCTTCACCATCACCGAATAGTGGGCGGCCACCACCCGGGCCGCACCCAAGCCCGCGGTGGACCCCAGGGCCAGGGTCACCACCGGCACCGTCTCCAGGTTCTCCGAGACGTAGGCCCAGAGATGGCCTTCATAGCCAGGCAGGAGCGTGTGCCCCTCGATCTCGATGTTCTTCACCGAGCCGCCGCCGCCCGTGCCGTCCACCAGGCGAACGAGGGGCAGCCTCAGGCCGAACGCCATTTGCTCGGAGGTGAGCAGCTTCTGCTTGATCGCGCCGTCGTTGGCGCCGCCACGCACGGTGAAGTCGTCGCCCGCGATGACGACCGTGCGGCCGTCGATGGTGCCCCGGCCCAGCACGAAATTGGCGGGCGTGATGGCCCGCAATTCCCCGGAGGCCTCGTACTCCGCCTTGCCCGCCAGCACCCCGATTTCGTGGAAGGACCCGCCGTCGAGCAGCGCCGTCACCCGCTCGCGCACGGTGAGCTTGCCGCCGTCATGCTGGCGCTTGATCTTTTCCGGACCTCCCATGGCGCGGCCCAATTCCTCGCGCTTGCGCAATTCCTCCACTTCGGGCTTCCAAGTCATGGCTGCCGCTTTCCGGGAAAATGTCCGGCGTGCGCTGCTCCGGCATTCCGGCGACCTGCGTATCACAGAACCACGAGCGGGGGAAATGGCGGCGCGGACCGCTTCGCATCCACTGCCGTTACGGCGCATTGGCCGGGGTGGCTTGCTTCGGGCGGGAGCGCCACGACTCGCCAAAGGCGAGGTAGAGGCCGCTGGCAACGATGACGGCGGAGCCGATCCACGTCGTGACGGCGGGCGCGTCGCCGAAGACGGTGTAGCCCAGCAGCGCGGCGCCCACCAGTTGCGCGTAGTTGAAGGGCGAGAGCACGGAGGCCGGCCCCCACAGGAGCGCGCGGGCCACGCAATAATGTCCCAGGCCGCCGAACACTCCCAGCAGGCAGATCAAAACCAGCCCCAGCAGGTCCTGGGGCGGCTTCCAGAAGAAGGGCACGATAAGCCCCATCGCCACGGTGCCGACCAGGGCGCTGTAACTCACGGACGTCTCCGGCGGGTCGGTCGCCCCGACGATGCGCGTGAACACCTGATAAAGCGCATAGCACACCGCGCTGCCCAGCACGAGGAACGACGCCCAGTGGACGACTCCGGCGCCGGGGCGGATGACGACCAGCGCCCCGGCGAAGCCCAGCGCGATCGCCGCCCAGCGCCCCGCGCCCACCCGCTCGTGCAGGATGGGCACCGACAGGGCCGCCACCATGAACGGACCGGTGAAGCTGACGGCGCTGGCCTCGGTGAGGGGGATGATGGAAATGGCCGTGAAGAAGAACGAGGTGGAGGTCAGCAGCATCAGCGACCGGCCGAGCTGGAAGCCCGGGTGGCGGGTGGCAAACAGACGCACGCCGCGTCCCGGCGCGAACATGGCGACCACGAACACCAGGTGCCCCAGGTTTCGTGCCCAAATCAGTTCGGGAATCGGATAGTCGCGGCTGAGGTACTTCACCATCGCGTTCATGATGGGGAACGCGACCGCCGCGCCCAGCATGTAGAGGATGCCCTTGAGGACGTTGGGGGCACGCTGCGCAATGTCGGGCATTCTGCTCCACGGTGCAGACTTCCCAATCCCGTTCCCCGGCCGCTACGCAACGCTACCACAAACCCGGGCTTAATCCCCTTGGCGCGGCCGCCCCAGCAGCGTAGGTTGGGATGCGCTGCGCTGCGAAGGCCGCCGTCACCTCATTGCTCGGTCCAGGAATCGCCATGCCTGACCGTTTCGTCGTGTTGACCGGTTTCGAACCTTACGGCGGGCGCGACCTCAATCCCTCCGCCGAGATCGTGAAGGCGCTCGATGGCCAGGCGTTCGCCGGTACGCGCGTCGCGGGCCATGTCTTGCCGGTCTCGCTGCAGCGTCTGAACCGCCACATCGACGAGATTCTCTCCGGACCGGCTCCCGCTGCCGTGGTGAGCCTGGGTCTCGCTCCTGGGGAGCCGATGATCCGGCTCGAGCGGATTGGCATCAATCTGGCGGAGTTCGAGATTCCGGACAACGATGGGCAGGTGCCAAAGGATGCCCCCGTGGAGGCCGCGGGTCAGGAGGGTCTGTTCTCCACCCTACCGCTGCGGCGCATCGAGGCGCGCCTGCTCGCCGAAGGCATCCCCGTCCGGCTCTCCATGACGGCCGGTACCTATCTTTGCAACGCGACCCTGTACGCGTTCCTGCACCGGCTCGAGGCACGCGAGGCCCCCATCCCGTGCGGATTCATCCACCTCCCCTACCTGCCGGGTCAAGTGGCGGACGTGTTGCTGGAGCTGAACCGCAAACGCTCCACCGAATTGGTCAAGCGCGAGCACCTGCCGTCCATGGATCTGCCGACCCAGACGCGGGCCATCCGCCTGGCGCTGGAGGAAACGCTGGCGGCAGTCTGACTCCCGACCGCCGGTCGCGCCGGCCCTCCGCTTCGTCCGCGCTCACATCAGGAACACGCCCTTGCCGGTCGTCTGGGTGTCGAAGAGGCGGTAGGCCTCCGCAGCCTGCTCCAGCCGGAACTTGTGTGTGAACAAGCGGTCTACCGGAATGCCCCGCTCCACGATGAATCGCGCACATTCAGCCTGGAGCACGGTGCTGAAGGTCCACGAGGCGACGATGGTGATTTGGCGCCGCAGCAGGTCATTGCTGACATCGAGGGTCACGGTGTCGCCTTCGCCCACGAAGCACACCGTTCCCCAGGTGCGGGTGCTCTTCACGGCGGCCAGCCGGGCCTGGGGTGCGCCCGTGCAATCCAGCGCCAAGTGCACGCCCTCGCCGCGGGTGAGTTCCTTCAGCGCGGCGACGGGATCGTCCGTGCCGGGGTTGAGGGTCCGATCGGCGCCGCAGTCCCGCGCGAGGGCCAGGCGCTCCGGATGCACGTCGAGCGCATAGACGCGGGCGCCCATGGCCTTGGCCAATTGCGTGGCGCTGAGCCCGACCGGGCCCTGGCCGAAGATCGCCAGGGTATCGCGTCCGGAAAGATTCATCCGCCGCAGGGCGCCGTAGGCCGTCCCCGTGCCGCAACTGATCGCCGCCCCGGCCTCGAAGGTCAGCTCGTCCGGCAGCGGCACCAGGGTGCGGGCCGGCACCTTGAGAAAGGGCGCGTGGCCGCCATGGCCGGTGACACCATAGACGACGATGCCCGCGCGGCACAGTTGGGACCAGCCGGTGCGGCAGTGCTCGCATACGCCACAGCCCTTGTAGTGGTGATTCATGACGCGCATGCCCACCCGCGCCTGACCCTCCGGCACGCCCGGGCCGACGGCGGCCACCACCCCACAGGGCTCGTGTCCCGCGATCACGGGTTCCCCCTTGCCCCCCAATCCAAGCGACGCGGCCGCGCCCTTGCCGGCCCGGTAGGCCTTCAGGTCGCTGCCGCACATGCCGGAGGCCTTCATCTGCAGCACCACCTCGCCCGGACCGGGCGTCGGGTCCGGGAATTCCCGCAGTTCCAATTGCCGCTCCCCGAGGAACACGATGCCGCGCATGGCTGCCTCAAATGGAGGATCAACATCCGGGACGGCGCAGGCGTTGCGCCGGCCGCTACTTCACCACTGGATATCCCGCCGCGCTCCAGGCGACGATGCCGCCCACCACGCTCATCACGTTGGTGTAGCCCTGGGATTTGAGCACCTTCGCCGCCCGGTCGCTGCGGCTGCCGGAGTGGCAGTAGATCAGCACCGGCGCGTTGCGGTCCTTCAGCACCGTGGCCGCTTGGGCTTCCACCTGGTTCACTGGAAGCAGCACCGAGTTGGCGAGGTGTCCCGTCGCGTATTCTTCAGGAGTGCGCACATCCAGTACGACGATGCCGGGCGTCCGCTCCAGGCGCTGTTTGGCTTCCGCGGGCCGGAGGTACGCGATTCCTTCGGCCTGTGCCGTGCCCATCCACCCCTGGCCGGCGGATGCGAGGAACGCTGCGAGTGCCAGGACCCGCACCGCGGTCAGGGAGGCGGACCGCGAGCGGTGAGGAGAGCAAATCATGTTGAGAGCTCCAAAAGGGTGAATTGCGGCGCCATCGCAACGAGGCCTTGCGACTGGAGAATGAAGAGTCCGCTAATCCGAGGCGGCGGCCATGGGCGGGCGGGAATCCGGCACACCTCCACCGCGGGGCTGCGCCAGCACCTTGCCCAGAGCCGCGCCCTCCGGATCGGCCAGGGCGGCGGAGCGCGCCTGGGCGATCTGTCCGGCCGCCGCGCTGGGGTCGCGCCCGTCTGCGAGCGCGGGCCGAATCAGTTCTGCTACGATGCGCCGATAGTTGCCGAGTCCCCGTTGGTAGGTCTCGCCATAACCCTTGATCAGGCGGGCGCATTCCGCCACCTCCAGGCCGAGCCGCACGTCGCGGGTGGCCGCGGCCCGCACCTGCCGCAGCCACGCCGCGATCGCTTCCTGTTCCCGCCGGTAGCGCCACGTGCCGCGCCGCCAGCGCCGCAGGCCGGCCAGCAGGCGCAGTTGGCTGTATCCCCACAACGAAGTGCTCTTGACGTACATGCCCCGCCGCATCCGCCCCAGCCGGGGCCAGCGCCGCCCCAGCGCCATTAGAACGCGGGCGACCGGCTCCGGCAGGATGTCGCAGATCTCCTCCAGCCCGGGCTTGAGGAACTCGGTGACGATCACCGGATCGTGCGGCCCAGCGCCCGCCTCGGCGCGAATCCGTTCCAGGCGCTGCGGCCGGGTCTTCGCCTGGGCCACCCGGATGGCGTCGTCATAGGACATGCGCAAGGCCAGATGCCGCGCCACCGTTCCCAGCAGCGTTTCATCTCCGTGGCGGAACGGTTCCAACCGCTCCAGAAAAAGTGTCGCGTAGGCGACGTCCAGGAAATCGGTCAGGCGCCGGATGGCGTGGCCCAGCACTTCGTGCACCCCTGCTGGAAAATCGGCCACCATCCGTCCCAGCAATTCCCCAGTGTTCACGAGGGGGTCGGGCCGCTTGCCGTCCTCGACTGCCAGCGGCACCGCCAGCCCGCGCACGGCGGCCAGCCCCGCCTCGAATCCGCGCAGGTTGGCCTCCGCCGCTTTGCCCTCCGCGCGAATGCCTTGGCGGAACGCCTCCTGCGGAATGGGCAGACGCCCAGACCCGGCGATGGCGCCAAGCAGCACGGCGTTCAAGGGCGCCTCGGCCCCCTTGGCGATCCGCTCGAAGTTGAGCAGCAGCGGCACTTGGGAACTGGACTCGGCCGCCCGCTTCAATTGCGCGGGATCGAAGCGCCCGTCGTCCATCACGATCTTTTCGGTGGTGGTGTAGACCCGGTGGGTGGAGGCGATCAGCAGCGTGCGGTCGGCCGTGACAAAGCCGCTGCGAATGGCCCGGCCTGCTTCCAGCAACTCGGTGACGGCCACCACGTCCACCTCGCCCACGGCGGGGCTGAGCGCCAGCAGCGGCGTGCGGCCGTTGAGCGCGCCCCAGGACTGCGGCCAGATCTCCACATAGTAGGTGGTCGCCCCCGTGCGCTGCGCCACGCCGGGGATGGACGTGGCCTGCACCGGCAAGGCGCTGGTCTGGGCCGCGTTCACGATCCAGTTGGAGAGGACGCCGCCCCCTTCTCCGCCCAGGGCGCCGATTAGCAGCGTCACGGGCCGGGGAGCCGCCACGGATGCGCTCATGCGCTCTTCGCCTCCCGCGCTTGCAGCCAGCGGATCGCGCCGCCGTGCAGACGCTGCACCGTGCGCTCCAGTAGACCGGGGTTGCGCAGCCGTTCGGCCTGGTAGAAGGCCGGACAGAGCGCCGCCGCGTGGGCCACCTCGCCGCACAGCCCGCAGCCGACGCAACTGGGGTCCACGGTGGCGACGGGGTCGCTCCGCAGCGGATCGGGATTGGGCTTCACGGTGAGGCTTGGGCAGCCGGAGAGCCGGATGCACGAGTGGTCGCCGCTGCACACCTCGTCATCCACGCCGAACCGGGGGGTCACGACGCGCTGGCCGCGCTCCAGCTTCTCCGCTACCTCGCTCCGCAGGCGGCGTTGCCGGGCCAACTGGCACTCACCGTCGGCGATGATCACCTTTAGCCCGGGCAGCGGGGTCAGCAGCGCATCGCGCAAGGCTTCGATCATGACGGACACCGAGTAGGAGCGCACGCGCTTCAGCCAGGGCACGCCCAGGCTTTTCAGCGTGGCCTCGATGTCCATGCCCGGGGGCTGGCCCCGCGGACCCACGGCGCTGCTGGGAATGGCCTGCTGCCCCGTTGCGGCGGTGTAGCCGTTCTCCATGATAATCAGCACGGAATCGCCCGCGTTGAGCAGCGCGCCGATCACGCCTGTGGTGAGGCCGTTGTGCCAGAATCCCCCGTCTCCCATGATCGAAATGGAGCGGCGCTGCTGGAACGGCGCCACCGCGGCAGCACTGGCCAGGGACATGCCGTAGCCCAGGATCGAGTTGCCCATGGAGAACGGTTCGTAGGTGGCGAAGGCGTGGCAGCCGATGTCCCCCGAGATGTGCACGCGCCCCACTTCCCGCTCCAGAATCTTGAGCGCCGAGAAGACGGGCCGCTCCGGGCAGCCCGTGCAGAAATTGGGCGGCCGGGCCGGCAGGGACGCGGGCAGCGCCGCCTCCGCGTCCTTCCGCACCGCGGCCATGCGCTCCGCCGTCCGGCGCGGCTGGGCCAGGTCCACCCCGGCGGGCCGCGCCGCTTCGAGGAAGCCCAGCAAACCCTGCTGCACCACGGCGGCCGTATACTCACCGGAATGGGGCATCAGCCCCTTGCCGTGCACGCGGGTGCCCAGGTCGGCCTTGCGCAGGATCACGTGCACCTGGTGCTCGATGTACTCCGGATTCCCCTCTTCCAGCACGAGCACGTCCCGCTTGTCGGCGCAGAAACGCGTGATCTGATCCGGCACCAGCGGATGCACCACGTTCAGCACGAGCAACGGAATACGGCTGTTGCCGTACGCATCCCCCAGGCCGATGGTGTTTAGCCGCCGCGCCAGGGTGTTGTGCAGCCCGCCCTGGAGGATGATTCCGATGCCCCGGATATCCCCGTCCAACCGCTCGTTCAGCCCGTGCTCCTCGATGAAACGCCGGGCAGCGGGCAGGCGTTGCTCGATCTTCAGCCGTTCCTGGGCGAAGCTCACCGGAGGATGGGCAAGCCGCCCGTAATCGAACGGCGCGGGCTCGGCGAGCCGGTTGCGGGTGCTGATCGCCGGCGCCAC
>JBGPEV010000016.1:0-14058 GCA_041482995.1 bacterium
CTCCAGGGAGCGCAGCTCGAGTGCCGCCGCCCGGGCGGTGAGCGGCAGCAGCCGGTCCCGCCGCCCCCGCACCGGCAACACGCCGTTCTCCATCTCATGATCGGAGAGGTTGAGCTGGATCTGCTCATGCAGCTTCAGTCCCGCCGAATAGAGCACTTCCATCAGCGTGCGGTCCCGCAGACCGAGATAATGGGACTCTTGGGGCGCCTGCAGCAGGGCGGTGACGTCTCCCGGCAGCAACATGGTGGGCAGGCTGGGCACCAGCCGGGGAAAGCTGATGCTTTCCATCGGATTGCTGTCGATCAAGCGCTGCTCATCGAGAAAGCGAAACAGGATGCGCAGCGTGGACAGGTGGCGGTTGACCGAACGCGGGCGGAGCCGCTGGGCCAGATGCCACTGATACGCCAGCAGGTCCTCCCGGCCCAAGTCCCGCAATTGCGGCACCTCCCGGATGTCCCGCTGCCCCAGCCAAGTGGTGAAGCGCAAGAGATCCAGCCGATGGTCCTGAATGCTGTTCTGCGAGTACTGATTGAGGTGAAGATGGGCGGTGAACTGCAGGACGAGCCGATTCATGGCACCCCGCACGGACGGGAGGTAGCACCGGCCCACGCGTCCCTGCCTGGGGGCACCACCCTGCCCACCTTGTAGCACGAATCCCGGTCGCGAAAAAAGGCCCACGGTCTCGGTTCCCCTTCTGCTTACGCTGGAGAAACCAGCGGACGCGCAAATCCGCTCAGGTTCCGGGCCCGCGGTGCGGGCGACGTTGAAAAAACCCCGGCGATGGGGTTAACTAACCGCCACCCCAGGATACCCTGACTACACGACGGCGACCGGAGCCCCATGGCGACATGGCGCTCCGCTGGAGATTCGGGAAGAACGCATGACCACGACGCAGTTTTCCGGCACCTCTCCGCGCATCGAGGCCGCTGAGGACCTGCTGTTGTATTTTCGCTCCGGCGAAAAGCCGCGCGCCCACTTTCGCGTGGGGATCGAGCACGAGAAGCTCGGCTTCCTGCGCGATACCCTCGCGCCGATTCCCTATGAGGGACCCCGTGGGATCGCGGCGCTGTTGGAGGGGTTCATCGCCAGATTCGGCTGGCAAGCGATCCGGGAAGGGGAACACATCATCGCGCTGCGCCGGGACGCGGCCAACATCACGTTGGAGCCGGGCGGTCAGTTCGAACTGAGCGGCGCCCCCTTGGCCAATGCCCATGAATCCGACGGGGAAGTGCGCGAACACGTTGAGCAGTTGGCCGTCCTCTCCCGCGAGTTGGGTTTTGTCTGGCTGTACTTGGGCCGCAATCCCACCATTCCCAGCAGCCAGATGCCCTGGATGCCCAAGGAGCGCTACGCGATCATGCGCCGCTACCTGCCCACCCAGGGCGCGCTGGCGCGAGACATGATGCAAGGCACCGCCACGGTGCAGAGCAACTTCGACTACGCGACCGAATCCGACATGGCACGCAAGCTGCGCGTGGCCATGGCGGCGGCGCCGCTGTTGACGGCGCTCTTCGCCAATTCCCCCTTTGCCGAAGGACGGCCCACCGGCCTGCTCTCCACGCGGGCGCACGTGTGGACACAGACCGACCCGCACCGCTGCGGCTTTGTCGATGCGGTGTTCAACGAGGATTTCGGGTACCAGCAATACGTGGACTACGCGCTCGACGTGCCGATGTTCTTCATTCACCGCCGCGGCCACTACGTGGATCACGCGGGCAAGAGCTTCCGCGCGTTCCTTGCGGAGGGACTGGACGGCGAATGGCCCACGCAAGAGGACTGGAGCCTCCACCTCTCCACGCTATTTCCGGAAGCACGGCTGAAGAACTATATCGAGGTGCGCATGGCGGATGTGGGACCACCGGCCATGATCACGGCCCTGGCCGCCTTGACGCGCGGGCTGTTCTACGATGAGACGGCATTGAAGGAAGCCTGCCTGCTGTTGCGCAGCCTGCGGCCGGCGCAGCTTTCGGAAATCCGCTCCGAGGTCGTCCGCCACGGTCTGCGGGCCCAGGCACTCGGCCGGCCGGTTCAGCAGTGGCTGCGCGACCTGCTCGGCATCGTGGAATCCGGTCTGCGCCGCCTGAACGTGGTGAACGATGCCGGGCGGGACGAATCCACCTACCTGCAACCGCTCCACGAGATCGTCGCCTCGGGCCAGACCCAGGCCGACCGCCTGCTCGCCTCCTGGGAACGGGAGTGGAAGCGGGATTTTGGGGCGATGTTCCGCGCCATCGGGATGCCCTGATGGGACGCTCTCGGGGTGGCGGATTCCGCGGCCCCTTCCGTTGTTCCTTGGCATGACGGGTTCTTCCTCCACCTGGATCGAGCGCTTCCGGCTGCCCCCCCGCATGGCGCAGGCGCTGCACGCGGCGTTCGCGGAACTGGAGCCACCCGAGGGCACCCTGCGCGGCCTGGAGTATGCGCTGGAACGGGCCATGGACGCGGGCGTCTGCGCGACACTGCCGGACGACCCGCTCGCCGGCACCGCCTTGGCCCGGGTGGCGTATGGCGCGCCCTTCCTGCTGTATCACGCCGCTGCGGGGCCCGAACGGCTGGATGGCATGCTGAGGGATCTCCCCACGCCCGGACGGCCTCCCTGGAGCCACTACGCCGCCCCCGACGAGACGCCCGGGCTCGACGAGGCGGAGATGATGCGCCGCCTGCGGCTGTGGAAGTACGACGCCTACTTTCGCCTCACCGCGCGCGACCTGCTCGGGTTGGCCGGCACTGCCGAAACGTGCCGTGCCATCTCCGACTTGGCCGACGCGCAGATCGCCCTGGCGCTGGCTTGGTCCCATCAAGCACAGGTGACTGCCCACGGCCTGCCCGTGCGCGCGGACGGGACCCTCTCGGGCACCGCCGTGTTGGGCATGGGCAAGCTGGGCGGGCGCGAGTTGAACTACGCATCCGACGTGGACTTGATCCTGCTGCACGACGGGGACGACCGCCCGACCCGCCGCCTGGACCCGGCGCCCCGCGTGCCCATCGATCCGCAGGCGGAGGGTACGGGTTTTTGGGACACCTGGCAGCGCCACGCCGCGAACGCGGGCGCCGCGCCCGAGGGCCGCATCAGCAACGGGGAATGGCACCAACGGGTGGGCCGGCAAATGATCCGGCTGCTCAGCACGAAGACGGGCGAAGGCATCGGCTTCCGCGTGGACGTGGATCTGCGTCCCGAAGGGCGCGGCGGCATGTTGGTCACGCCGCTGGGTTTCGCCCTGGCCTACTATGACGTGCAGGGGCGGGAGTGGGAGCGCACGGCGCTCATCAAGGCGCGGCCCGTGGCGGGCAGCCCGGCGGTGTCGGGGGGCTTTCTCCGGGCGATCCGCCCCTTCGTCTACCGCCGCTACCTGGATTACAGCGCCATGGAGGGCATCGCGCTGGTCAAACACGACATCGACCGCCATCACCAGGGTGTGCTGGAACGCAACATCAAGCTGGGCAGCGGAGGGATCCGGGAGAACGAGTTCTTCGTGCAAGCGCTGCAACTGCTCTACGGCGGCCGCCAGCCTGCGCTGCAGGTGACCAACCACGAGTCCGCCGTGCGCGCCCTGGCCCAGGCCGGTGTCCTGCCCGCCCCGGAGGCCGAGGCCATCCTGCGGGACTATTGGCTGCTGCGGGAACGGGAGAACCGGGTGCAAATGGTGGCGGAACGCCAGACCCAGGACCTGCCGGAATCCCCGGAGGAACGCCTGCGCGTGTTCCACGACTTCCGCGGCGGTTTCGCGGAGCGGCTGCCCGCGGCGGAGTCCGCGTTGCAGGCGGCGCGTGACCGCACGGGGGAACGCTTCCGCGGACTGTTCCGAGGCATGGCCCTGGCCTCCGGGCAAACGGCGCCGCAGGCGGCGGACTGGCAGGAAGTGTTGCGGGCCTATTCCCCGGGTGCGGAGGTGGAAGAGCGCCTGGCGAAGGTGGACGCGCTCATGAACCGGCTGATGCACACGCGCATCGGGGAGCGCTGCGTGTTCAAGCTGGCGGGGTTACTCACGCGGCCGGAGCTTTACCTGAATGGGACGGAAAATGCGTTCCCGCGTTGGCTGGCGTTCCTGGAGCAGATCGGCAACCGCAACGCCCTGTTGACGCTGCTGGAGGCCCACCCGCCCATCGTGCCCTGGGTGAGCCGCATCTTTGCCGAGGGCGGGCGGCACGCCCTGCCCCTGATCCGCCATCCCGAATTCCTCGAATCCTACCTGGGCCCGGCCACCCCGGCGGAGCAGTCCCTGCGCAGCCGCTTCGACGTGATACTGGAGCGTTCCCAGGACGACGAAGAGTTCATCGTCGAAGTGCAGATGGCCAAGGCCCAGGCGCAAATCCATATCCTCAGCCTATGCGTGAACGATGTGGAGCCCACTGTCTACCGCGGGTTGCTGAGCGAGTTGGCAGACGAGACCGTGTCGGTGTGCACGCGCTTCGCCTGGCGCGCCCTCACGCAGCGGTTGGGGCTGCCTGAAGGCGCGCGGGAGGGCGAAGCAGGCGCCGGCTTCGCCGTGTTGGCGCTGGGTAAGCTGGGCACCCGTGAGCTGCGCTTCTCGTCGGACCTGGATTTGATCTTCGTCTACGACCGCGCCGGCACCACGTCCAAAGGGAAAAGCCACTACGAGTTGTTCACCAAGCTCGCCCACAAGCTGAGCAACCTGCTCACCACGCCCACGCAGTTCGGCAAACTCTATGACCTGGACCACCGCCTGCGACCCTTCGGCAACAAGGGGCTGCTCGTGCCCAGCCTCTCAGGTTTTCTGGATTTCCTGGCCCAGGCCGACGTATGGAACTTCCAGGCCTTCACGCGGCTGCGGCCGGTGGCGGGAGACATGCCACTGGCGGAGCGGCTGGCCCCAGCCATCGCCACGGCGTGGCGCGCCCGTGCGCTGCCCCGCGCCCAGATCGCGCGCGACGTTCGCACCATGCTCGACCGGCTGGTGGAGCAGCACGCCCCGCGCAGCATGTCGGCCGAGCCGCACCTTCCGCTCAAGTTCGCGGTGGGCGGCATGCTGGGCTTCGAATTCCTCCGCCAATCGCACTTCCTCGCGGAGCGCGCCGCGGGGGAACCCAACTGGACGCCCCCTCCCGATCATGTCATCATCAGGCGCCTTCAACCCGACTACGACCTGCTGAACGCGCTGGATGAGCGGGTTTCCTTTTACCGGGATCCGTACCGGCACGTGGTCATTCCGGAGGACTTCGGCCGCTACGCCGCGGTGGGGGCCCGGTGGCGCTTCGAGACGGTGGCCGCCCTATGTCAGCGGATGAAAGCGCAGGTCGACGCGGCGTTCTCGGATTTGCTGAGCTAAAGGCCCGGGCGGCGCCGCGTCTGCGCCTGCTCGTGGACGGACAGCGGGCTGCGCGCCCATCGGGACACGCTGGATCGCCTCCTGAGCGGCCAATTCCAAGACCTGACGGTGGAGCAGCGGCAGCAGTGCATCGAAGAGATCATCTAGGTTTCGGCGGGGGCGGCCGTGGGGATGACCGCGGTTCCCATTCCCTTCCTCGATCTGCCCGTGTTGATGACCATGGTCTGCGCCATCGGCCGGGTCTATGGTCTCAAGCAGCAGGACAACAAGCTTTGGTATCAGGTGCTGGGGACCTGGGCGGCGGGTTGTCCCTGCGGCAGGTGTTGCGCAGGGCGCCCTTTGGCGGCCGGCTCTATTTGTCGCAGATCTATGGCGCGACCTGTGCCCTGGGCAAGGCGACCGTCCTGATTTGTGAGGGCCAGTCCGCCCCGACCGCGAACGAGGTGAAGCGCATCTTCGAGGAGACCCTGCGGCGCAAGGCCAGGGAGCACCAAAAGCGTGGGCCCGTCGTGCCCGCGCCGCCGGCCACACCCAGCCCCGCGGCCCGCCTGCAACAGTGGGCCGGGCTGCGGGAGGATAACCTGATCTCGCAGGTGGAATTCGAACGAAAGCGGGCGGAAATTCTTGCCCAATTCTGACCGGGAATCCCCCATTCGCGTGCCTCGATGGCCGATCCGCAGCCGCCCTACCGATTCTCCGATGAGGTCGTCCACATCACCAACCTGCGGGTGAACTGCATCATCGGCATCAATCCCCACGAGCGCGTCGACGAACAGCCGCTCATCTTCAATCTCTCCTTTCCCGCCGATTTTGGCGGCGCGGCCCAGGGGGACGATCTGAGTTGGACGGTCAACTATTCGGAGGTGGCGCAGGAAATCCGCACGTTCACGCGCGAGGGCCGCTTTCATCTGCTGGAGACGCTGGCGCGGCAATTGGCGATTCATCTGTGCGAGCGGTTCAGTCTCACCCAATTGACGCTTCACATCCGCAAGCCCGCGGTGATTGCCGATTCGGACGGGCCGGCCGTGAGCCTCTTCGTGCGGCGGGGCAAACCGTGAGCGGCGACTTCGCGCTGATCACCGGCGCTGCCGGCGGATTGGGGCGGGCCATTGCGCTGCATTTGGCCACCCCCGGCCGCACGCTGCTCTTGCACTTTCGCGGCGACGAGGCCCGCGCCCAGGACGCGGCGGCGGCCGTCCGCCAGCGCGGCGCCGCGGCGATCCTCCTGCGGGCCGATCTCGCCCCGCTGGATGAGCGGGAGCGGCTGATGGACCAGGTGCAGGCCCACACGCCCGCGCTGAGCCTGCTCATCAACAACGCGGGCGTGTATCTGGATGCCGCGCTGGCGGAGACCACGCCTCAGCAGTGGCAGGAGGTGTTTGACAGCACGTGTAGCGCCGTCTTTCACGTCATGCAGCGCGCCACGCCCCTGCTGCGGGCCGGAGCGCCGGCGCGAGTCATCAACATCGGGGATTCCGGCGCGGACCGGGTCGTGGCGCGCCTCCAGGCCACGCCTTATCACATCGCCAAGCTGGGCGTGCACGTGTTGACGCGCAGCTACGCCAAGCTCCTCGCGCCGGAGCGGATCACCGTCAATCAGATTTCTCCGGGCTTCCTGGAGAACAGCGTGGGAAGACCCGGCACCCCGGTACCGGCCGGCCGTCTTGGCGCGTTTTCCGACGTGCTCTGGGCGCTGGACTTCCTGCTCTCTCCCGGGGCGGAATACACCACTGGCGCCAACATATTGGTGACGGGGGGCTGGAACCTGTGAATGCGGCGCTCTGGGGCGGGTGCGCGCGCACCGCTCAGCCGGTAAAGCTCAGGCTCTCGTTCACCCACTTGGCGATTTCCTGCAAGATCGGAAGATTGGCGGGATCCTGATTGAACCGCACCCGGTTGTGGAAGATATTGCCGAGGTTGGTGCAATCGATAATGGTGGCGCCGACGGATTGAATATGGCGGTCGCCGGGCAGGGAGAACGCGACCCGCACCTCCGCATTGCCGACCAGCTTCAGCTTGGAACGGAAGCTGCAGCCGCCGACGCTGATATCCATTACCCGGGTCTTCAGCAGGTACATGTCCGCCGTGCCGCCCGCCTGCTTGGAAATTTGCACCTCCGCCGGGAAGAACGCCTGGATGCGCTGGGCCTTGCGCAGGTTCAGCGATTCCACCTGCAGCGGAAATTTCACGATGTAAAGGTGCGGATGCTCGATCTTCTTGAAGACTTGGGTCTCGAATCCCACCAAGTGGCTCCCGAAGACCATGCGCAGCACGATCCTTTCGTTGATGTCGAAGTCCGTAGTGGTGAATCCGCCAATCACCAGGAACTCGTCCTTGATGCTGCCGATGAGCACGCCGGTGTGGCGGTTCGGGTCTCCAGCCTCCGTGCGCTGGGCATACACCGGCGCATTGTCGCTCAGGCGCTGCGCCAAGGCGCTGGTCGCTTCGGGATGGGGGTGCGCGGTCGCCATCGGGCATTCGCGTCAGGCGTGTCGGTGCATGGCTGCGGCTCGCGCCGTCCGGCTGCGTCGCAATGTACCCCATCCCGGCTTTCGGTGCAGCGGCAATTCGTCTCGATCGCGGAAGCGGGGCGCTTCACACGGCCGGTGGGCGGCGGGCTACACCCGGCCGTAGACCGGGATCGCGGCGCCATGCACGGCACGGGCAGCGTCGGACGCGAGAAATACAATCACTTCAGCCAGGTCTGCCGGGGCTACCCAGTGGGAAAAATCCGCGTCGGGCATGTCCCGGCGGTTGAAGGCCGTATCGATGACGCTGGGAAGCACGCAATTGACGTTGATATTGCGGTGCTTCACTTCGGCGGCGAGCGCTTCCGTGAATCGGATCACCGCGGCCTTGGCAATGGAATAGGCGGCATGGTTGGCCGATCCCTCGAGCCCCGCGCGGGCGCCCACATTGACGATCTTTCCGCGCCCCTTCTGCAGCATGTGGGGCAGCACCGCCTGACAGAGATTGAAGGTGGGAACGAGATTCAGCTCGATCATGTTCTGGAATTCGAACCATTCCGCCTCGGCCACCGGCGGGCCGAAGGCATAGCCGCCGACCAGATTCACGACGGCATCGGGCGCCCCTTCGTTTTCGGCCACGCTCTGGATGAATTTGCGAACCTTATCGGATTCGCGCACGTCGAGCCGGATGAACCGCACGTTCTTGGCCACGTCCGGGTGGCGCGTGTGGAAGGCCTGCAGCTCCTGTTCCGAGACGAACGGGACGATCACCCGCGCCCCCAGGTTCTGGAAGCGGCGCGTCACGTGCTGGCCGAGTTCGCCGGTGCCGCCGGTCACGATGACGATGTGGTCTTGGAGTGCGTCCACGGGTCCGCATCACTCTTTAGTGGGAAAGCGAAGCAGGCCCTGTTGGCCCGCACGCCGGTGTGCCAAGCAAGCAACACTACGAAAATATAGGGGGCCGGTCAAAGGACGTACCCTCCGTCGCATCGCCCAGGAGATGTCGCGGTGAGGCGGGCGAGCCGTTGGGTTGCCCCGCCTATGGGGCCCCGCCTATTGTGCCGCGGCGCCACTGCCCCCTGCCCAAGCCGGGGCTTGCTCAGGGTTCCAGCAGGCTCAGGCAGTCGTCCGCGATGCGCTGCGCCGAATCCCCCGGAAACAGCGCATCGCAAGCGCGCTCCATGGCGTCCAGGCGGGCCGGGTCCTCCAGCAGGCCGATGATCTGGCGGGCGAGGGTCTGCCCGGTCAGCGCGGATTGTTCCAACACAACGGCGGCGCCGGCGCGTTCCAGGCGGCGGGCGTTCTGCAATTGATGGTCGCCGCTCGTGCCCGGAATGGGAATGAGCAGGGCCGCGCGCCGGGCGGCGACGATCTCGTTGACGGCGCTGGCGCCCGCGCGGCTGATGAGCAGACGGGCGGCGCGGTACGCCGCCGCCATGTCCTCGATGAAGGGGAGCACTTGGGCATTCAGCCTCCGGTCCGCGTAGGCGGATCGCACGGATTCCAGGTGGTTCGGGCCCGCTTGATGGACGATGCGCAGCGGCTTGCCCCAGGCCTCGAGCAACGGCAACGCCGCCGCCATGGCCCGATTGATGGCCAGGGCGCCCTGGCTGCCGCCCACGATGAGCAGCACGGGCACGAGCCGTTCCGCGGCCGGCTGCTCCCGCAGGGCGAGGATGTCGCGCCGCACCGGGCTGCCCACCACGGCGGGGTTGCGAAACCAGCGCTCCATGCCGTCGACCACCACGAATGCCTTGCGCACCCAGCGGCCCAAGAGGCGGTTGGTCATGCCCGGCACGGTGTTCTGTTCCTGGATGACGCACGCGCGGCGCAGCAACAGGGCGGTGGCCAGCATGGGCCCGGAGGCATAGCCGCCTACGCCGATCACCAGGTGGGGCCGGAAGCGCAGGAGCACCCAAAGCGACTGGGCGAAGGCGAGGGGCAGCCGCGCGAGCGACAGCGCCCGCCGCCACCACGAGACGCCGTAGAGCGCCCGCACGGCGATACGGTAGAGCGGATACCCGTGGGCCGGCACCACCTTGTTCTCCAGCCCGTAAGTGCCCCCGGCAAAGCGGATGTCGATCCGTGGCGACCGGCGGCGCAGCGCCTCGGCAATGGCCAGGCCGGGGAACAGGTGCCCGCCGGTGCCTCCGCCGGCGATCAGGACGCGGTGCCCGGCCACCCGTCAGGCTCCCCGCAGGGGGCGGTCGGTGCTCCACGGGGTGGGGCGGCGGCCGATCCGCAGCAGGATGCCGCTCATGAACAGCGTCATCACCACCGAGCTTCCGCCGGCGCTGATGAAAGGCAAGGGCAGCCCCTTGGTGGGAATCATCCCCATCACCACGGCCAGATTGAGCAACACCTGCAGGCCCAGCAGGGAGGTGATGCCGTAGGCCAAGTAGCGGTCGAAGTCCTCGCCCGCGTCCAGGCTGGCCCGGTAGCCGCGCCAGAGCAGCACGGCGAAGAGCGCCATCACCGCCAATACACCAATCAGCCCCAGTTCCTCCCCGAGGATCGAGAATATGAAATCCGTGTGCGCGTCGGGCAGGAAGAACATCTTCTGGCGGCTGCTGCCCAGCCCCACGCCCATCGCGCCGCCGTTGCCGAAGGCCAGGTAGGACTGGATGATCTGGAAGCCGGAATCCAGCCGGTCGTCCCATGGGTTCAGGAATGCCAGGAAGCGCTTCATGCGGTAGGACTGGCTGGCGACCAGGTACACGCCGATCGCGCTGAAGCCGGCGAGGCTGCCCAGGACGTGTCCCGGCTTCGCGCCGCCCACGAAGATCATCAGCAGCAGCGTGAGCGTGATCAGCACCATGTTGCCAAAGTCCGGTTGCATGACCACCAGCAGCAGGAACACCCCCATCACCGTGAGGCCCGGCGCCACGCCGCGGAAGAATTCCGCCACCACCTCGCGCTTGCGGTCCAGATAGGAAGCGACGAACGCGACCAGCACCAGCTTGAGCAATTCCGTGGGCTGCACGCTGAACGGGCCGAGCCGGAACCAACGGCGCGCGCCGCCCACCTGGTGTCCGATGCCGGGAATCAACACCAGGATCAGCATGAGGAAACACGCAAGCATCGCGAAGGGGATACAGCGCCGCCACACCTCCACCGGCACGCGCATGGCGACCATCATCGCGGCCAGGCCCAGCATCAGGTGGATCAGGTGGCCGCGCAGGTAGAACACGCTCGTGCCGAAGTTGCGGTCGGAGACGGTGCTGCTGGCGGAGTAGATCATCACGACGCCGACCAGCGCCAGGAGCAGCGTCACGCTGAGCAGGGCGAGGTCGTAGCCCTGCACCTGCTGCTGGATCAGCTTGCGGTAGACGTAGCGGAAGGGATTAACCATGGCGGCTCAGGGCGTCGCAATCCGTGCAATGCTTGAGCAGCCCGCACGGGGTGAGCGTGCAGGCGACGTCGGTGCCGAGCAACCCCTGCACGGTCCGCTCCATGTGGGCGGAGCGGGCGCCCTTGATGCCCATCGCCACGCCGGGCCGGTCCATGGCTCGCGCCGCGGCAATCAGGGCGGCCTGGGAATCGAAGCGCGTGATGGGCACGCCGTGGGCGTGGCGCTCCAACAGCCGGGGCAGCTCCGGGGTGGCCGGTGCATAAATATAGCACTGTGTGAGCGGGGGCCTCAAATGCCCGCCGATCATTTCCGCCGTTTGCTCCAGTCCCGCCTCCAACTCGCTCAGGTGTCCCAGCACCAACACCTGTTCCCCGGCCTTGAAGCCGGCCAGGGTCGCGATCAGATTGATCACCGTCTCCGGGCTGGCGTTGTAGCTGTCGTCCACCAGCACCGCCCCGCCGGGCGCGGTGAGCACCCGGGAGCGCCCCCGGGTCTCGGGTTGATAGGCGCTCCGCGCCGCGACATCGCCATCGGCGATCCCCAATTCGCGGGCCACGGCCCAGGCCACCAGCACGGAGTAGCAGCCATGGGGGCCCACGATGCCGGAGCGGAGCGGCAACCGTTCCGCTCCGTGAACGCCCGTGAACCCCTGCCGGCCTTGCTCATCCAGTAAGATGCGCTCGGCGTGGAAGTCTCCGGAGGACTTGCCGAAGGTCACCACGCGGTGTCCCGCCGCGAATTCGGCGAGGCGCGGATCCTCCGCGTTCACCAAGGCCAGCCCCGCCGGGCGCAGGTGGCGGAAAATCTCCCCCTTGGCCCGGTAGATGGCCCCGCGGGAGCCGAAGATGCCGATGTGAGCATGGCCCACGGCCAGCAGCACGGCGACGTCCGGCGGGGCGATGAGGCCCAGGCCGTCGATGTCCCCCGGCTTGCGGGCGGAGTATTCCAGCACGCACGTGTCCTGCGTGCCGTCCAGCCCCAGCAGCGTGATGGGGATGCCGATCTCGTTGTTGAGCGATCCCGGCGACTTGAGCACGCGCCGCTGCCCGGCCAGCACGTGGGCCACCACTTCCTTGACCGTGGTCTTGCCGTAGCTGCCCGTGATGGCCACCACTTTGGTCCGGAATTTCTCCACCAGAAAGCGGGCCATGTCGGCCAGGGCCTGGAGGGTGTCCTCCACGCGCAACACGGCCCCCGTGAATCCCGCGGGCGCCACCTCCCGGTGCACGACGGCCAGCTTCACGCCGCTGCCCGCCAGGCGCTCCAGGTAAGCGTGACCATCCGCGCTTGAGCCCTTCAGCGCGAAGAAGATCTGCGCCGAACCGAGGGCGCGGGTGTCAAACGCGCCGCCCTGCAACGGAGTGGATTCCGGGAAGGGCTGGCGCAGCCACCGGCCGGCGGCGGCATGCGCCGCTTCGGCCAGCGTGATCACGGCTCCTCCCCCGGAACGGCGGCGGGCGCGGGATTCCAGCGCAGCAGTCGATAGGCCAGCACGGCCATCAGCGCCACCTGCACGTAGGCGAGCCGGTTCAGCCACACGTCATCCAGCGAGAGCCAGACGTTGTAGACCCCGTGAAACGTCATGGCGATGAGCAGGCCGGTGAGCAGCCAGAGATACTTTCCCACGACGCCTTCCGCCCGTTTGGACAGGAACAAGCACACGCCGTTGGGAATCGTGAAGCAGGCGTGCGCGGGCACCGTCAGCACGGAGCGCACCAGCAGGGTCGGCGTGCCGTAGCGCTCCATGTAGAAGAGGTTCTCCACCGCCGCGAACCCCAGGGCGACGGTGGCCGCGCCCAGGATGCCCTGGAACGCGGTCGTGAAGCGGCGGCGCGGATACAGCACGGCCAGCAGCACGAGCATCTTAGCGAACTCCTCGTTCAGCCCGATGCCCACCAGCCAGAACATCAGGCGGTAGGTCAACTGCGGCGCGCCGGTCCAGAGTTGAGTGTACCGTTCCACGGAGTGGTTGAGCAGCAGCGCCAGTAGGGCGGAAAGCCCGCCCAGGATGAAGAGCGCCGCCACCAACGCCCGGCTCTCCGGCTGATAGGCGCGCATGGCGTAGATCAGCCACACCAGGCCGATGGCGGGGGCGAGGGCAATGACGGGAAGAAACACGGGGGGTCAGCGCTCCGCTTCGCCAATGTCCATGGTGCGGAGCAGCCGCCCCGCGAGGCCGCGCCAGTATTCCGGAACGTTGGGCGCGGCGGTAAACCGGCTGAGCGCAGCTTGGGCCTGGGTGTAGTCCCCGCTCTTCAGGGCCAGCATGCCCAGCATCAGGTGGGCGAAGGGATAGCGGCCGGGATGGTCGCGCACCACCTCCCGCAAGTCGTTGATGCCGCCCAAATAGGTTTCCTGCGGCGGGTCGTGCCGCAGCACCTCCCGATAGGTGGCGAAGGCATCTTGCACGCGATCCTCAAACAGATAGATCAGGCCGAGATTCAGCCGCACGTACTCCAGGCTCGGGTCCATGCGCAGGGCGCGTCGGCTGTTGGTCTCCGCCCGCTTGTAGTCCGCCAGCAGGAAGTACATCCAGCCCAGGTTGCCGTAGGAAAGCGGGCGGCTCTCGTAGTGCACCGAGCGCTCGTAGGCCTCGGTGGCCTTGCGCACGAGCCCGAGATCGTAGGCGGCCAGACCGTCCGCCTGCAGCCGGTAGCCCTGGTAATAGTGCGCATTGGCCAAGCCCTGGTAGAGTTCCGCCAATTGCGCCGGGCGCTTGGCCTGGGCCAAACCCTTCTCGAAGGCCGCCACCGCGGCCTCGTATTCTCCAATCCGGCTCAGGCCATAGCCGGCGATCACGGCATAGTCCACTTCGCCGCCGGACAGGGTGCCCCAGCGGCCATAGCGGCGCAGCAGTTCCTCCCACCGATCGTCCAAACGCGGTCGGCCGCCGCGCCCGCCCTTGCCCGCGCCCTCGCCAAATCCGTCGCTCCAGTGCTGGCGCAGGCCC
>JBGPEV010000017.1:0-13922 GCA_041482995.1 bacterium
ATCTGCGGGACCTGGCCGATGCCGTCGAGCGGGGGACGGAGCCCGACGAGCCGGCGCGCCGGCTGAGGTCGCAATTGCCCGCGGATTCATCGCCTGACGACATCCGGGAGTTCAGCCGCCGGCTGCGGTTTCAACGGGGGCTCTCCGACCGTTTCGAGGCCGGCGTTGTGCGCTCAGGGTCGTTCGAGGGAGAGATCCGGAAAATCCTCGGCGAGTACGATGTGCCGGAAGATCTGGTCAATCTCCCGCACGTGGAATCTTCCTACAACAACGCCACCCGGTCTCGCGCGGGCGCGGCGGGCATTTGGCAATTCACACGCGGTACCGGCAAGATCTTCATGACGGTCGGGTACGAGGTCGACGACCGCCTGGACCCGCTCGTCGCGGCGCGGGCCGCCGCCAAGTTCCTGCGGCAGAACTTTGAGCGGCTCGGTACGTGGCCGCTGGCCATCACGGCGTACAACCACGGCCCCCAAAGCCTGGAAAAAATCGTCGGCCGCATGGGTACGACGGACTTGGGCTATCTGATCGAACACTACGATGGGCCGCTCTTCAAATTTGCCAGCAAGAACTTCTACGCGGAATTCCTGGCCGCCCGTCAGGTCGCCGGCAACTTCGGCAAGTTCTTCGGCAACGTGGAGCGCAACCCGCCCCTCGTCTACAAGCGGGTGGAATTGCCCTTCTTTCTGGAATTCGAGCGAGCCGCGCAACTGCTCGGTATCAACCGGGCGGTGCTGGCGGAACTGAATCCAGGGTTGCGGCCGCCGGTACTGACGGGCACCCGGTACATCCCCAAGGGGTACCGCTTGCGCATTCCGGCCCAGGTGAAACCGGAGCAATTCATCGCCACCGTGCCCGCACCGGCGCGCCAGTCCCAGCAGAAGGCGCTGACGGAAATCCGCGTCGCGAGGGGTGACTCGCTCTACGCCATCGGACGACGTTACAATGTTCCGTGGACGAACATCGCCGTCGCCAACAACATCGGTCCCCGCACGCGGCTGCTGCCGGGGCAGCGTTTGATCCTGCCCCAGCGGGGGTCCTCCCCCAGCGGGACCCTGGTGGCCGCCGCGGCGCCACAACCGGCGGCGCCCGCACCCGGAGCGCGCACCGCCGCGCCCGCCGGCGCGGCGGCGGACCGTTCCGATGGGAGCGCCTCCGTTGCGGCCGAGGCTGTGGCGCGCACTCCCGTGGCGCTGCCTCCGTTTCAGTCCGAGGCAACCGCCGCGGAGAGCGAGCCGGCTTTGGCCCATCTGGCGGCGGTGGTCTCCCGCCACTATCAGCATCTCGCCCTCGTGAGTTACGACGCCGCCCAGCATGCCGGGCGGCTGCAATCGGCCTATGGGGAAACGGTGGGTCACTATGCGGATTGGGCGCAGGTGAGCGCGCAGGAAATTCGTGACGCGAACGACCTGACGTCCAACACCCTGCAGCCTGGGCGCATGGTGACGATTCCGCTGGGGCATGTGGAGCCGGATGCGTTCAACCGGCAACGGATCGGATTCCATCAGCAACGGGAGGAATCGTTCTTCTCGGAATACGCGATCGCGGAGACCGTGGAAGTCAAGCTGAGCCGCGGCCAGACCATGTGGAACCTGGCGCAAAGCCATAGCGTCCCCATGTGGCTGCTCTATCGCGAAAACCCAGGCTTGCTGCAGCGGCCGGCCCAAGCGGGCACGAAAGTGACGGTACCGGTGCTGCGCGAGCTTCCCGTCCTTCAGGCCGCCAAGCGCGAACCTTGACCGTTCACCGGCTGCGGCAATTCCGGAGGCCGTCTGTCATGCCGGCGGGCGCTGCCGGCGGCAGGGGCGATCCAGGCACCCATCCGCCGCGGAGAATAGTGGCGACCCGTTCCTCCCCCGTGTGCGCCCAGCGGTGACCCCGCCCGTCCAGCGACGGGGCGACAAATCGTTCTTTGGCCGGATCCAGAAGGTCCCAGGGTCGGCCGGGTTCTGACCCGGTCCTGCAGGTCCATGGCAGCGGGCGCAATGCTACGGATACAGTGCGGCGCCCCGCACCGCTTCTGGCCGCTCATTCCATTTCGCATTTGATCGTTCATTGTCGACCGGCCGTAGGGGCATGGCATGCGATGCCCCTACGGTGCGAAAAATTTCCCGAATGAATGCGAAATGGAATCACGCCCGGCAGCGCCGAGCACGACCGCCATGAACGCCAACGCTGCCCAACGGTTCGCAGGGATCGCTCGCGGCTAATGCTTGCTGCCGCCGTGTGCCGCATCGCCGCTGCCCGGCCGGCCTTCCATGCCCGGCATGCCACTCATGGCCTCGTCGGCACCGGCCGCGCGCTGTTCCGACTTGGCCATCACCCCCACTTCTCCAGCTTTGGCGAACTTCAGGGTGAATGGAACCCGATCTCCAGCGGCAATGGCCTGCTTCAATCCGATCAGCATGAAATGATATCCGCCCGGCTTCAGTTGGACTTCGCCGTGGGCAGGAATGCGAATGCCCCCTTTGACGGGCCTCATCCGTATCATTCCGTCCTTCGACTTTGTGGCGGTGTGCAGTTCCACTGCCCGGGCCAGGGGGGAAGACGCGGACAGCAGCGTATCGCCCTTGCTGCCGGCATTCTTGATCGTGGCGTACAGGGCCGACGTCGTGTCGGTGCCGGCCCCCATGGGCCGCACCCAGGGGTCCAGCACCCGCACTGCCGTGGATTCGGCTAAAACCACGAACGCGAACGCGAGTGCAAGTGCCCCCAGCGCGTAGGCAGTCAATTGAAAATGACGAGACATGGTCGCTCCTCTGCAAGCCGTGGGGAGCAAGAATGCGCGGCTCCCAATGGACTGAAGTCAAGAAATCGGGATCGGTTGGCGGTCAGACGCGGTGTCGGCCGACCGGAGGCGACCGGGCAGTGGGCGCCGGGAGCGGTCGCGGGGTGGGAGGCGGCCACGCGGTGTACGGGACCGATCCCGCCGCGGCGGGAAGGTCCAATGACCATCCGGCAGCAAGGCTGGCCGGACCGGTGGCCCGGGCAATCTCCAGCACCGCGCAGGTCGGCGCGCCGCGCTCCAGCGCATGGTGGGTCAAGTGCAGGCTGAGAACGGGCGCTGCCGACACCCAGAGCGTCACAACGGCGGCGGCCACGGAACGCCTGGAGGGTGCGTGGAGATTCGCCCTCTGCGCGATCAGGACCGCGGCAACCCCGCCAATACCGGAAGATGCGCCGGCTGGCGCGCTGGGAGGCGGCGCCGCGGATGCATCGGGCGGTTGGGAACGTCCCGATGCCACGGAACCGACAGCGCAGCCCACGGCGGCCACACCGCCCATCCGCAGGGCAAGGCGGGTGCACGGCAATCTGCGCCCTTTCACCAGCATGGCGGGACGTTACCACATCTCTGCCAAGGCCAAAACAGCGGCGGGGCACCGAGACAGCGGTTGCCAATCGCCGTCCCGATACTTAAGGTATCAATTAAGTTTCTCCTGACCAGTGCCTGGAATCGTATTAGTTAACGAATCGGTTAATCAAATGACAACTCATTTGGATCGCACGTTCTCGGCGCTGGCGGATCCCACGCGGCGCGCGATCCTGGCCCGCTTGGCCCAGGGCGAAGCGTCGGTCTCGGACCTGGCGCGGCCCTTCCCGGTTTCCTTGCCCGCCATCTCCAGGCATCTGCGGGTGCTGGAGGATGCGGGGCTGCTGGAACGCCGCAAGCGCGGCCGGGTGCATCACTGCCGGCTGCGCGGTGTTCCGCTGCGGCAAGCGGCGCAATGGATCGATCGCTACCGGGTCTTTTGGGAGAATCAGTTGAATGGATTGGCCGCATTCCTGAGATCGGATCCAACGGATGGGTGAAGCGGGTGTCCGGGCTTCACCGGTCCTTGAAGCGCCGCACCTCCAACGCGGATGCACGTCAAGAAATCCGTTTCCTGCAAAGCCATGGGCGCGCTGGATTGTGGCTTTGTGGCCAGTGGAAACAGCGCCCAGGCGGTGAAGGACATCGTGTGGGCGCACGCGGCGCAAGACCACCCGGACGTGTTGAAATCAATGGTGCCCGCGGACCCGGCGCAGGCACACGCGCGCCTGGAACAATTGCTCGCATGAACGGCCGGCTCGGGCGCCTGTTCCGCCTGTGAGCCCATTGACCGAGGAGCCTCATGGCAATACCGAACCCTCAACACGTCCTGGAATTGCGCAAGGTCTTGGACGCTCCGCGGGAGCGTGTCTTCCGGGCATTGACCGACCTGGAGCAGATCAAGAAGTGGTGGGGACCGGGGGGATTCACCCTGCCCGAAGCCCAACAGGACTTGCGCGTGGGAGGCAGCTACCGCTTTGCCATGCGCAGCCCCGAGGGACAGATCCACTACCTGAAGGGGCAATACCGGGAAATTCAGCCGCCCGAGAAGCTCGTCTTCACGTGGAATTGGGATCAAGACGGCGCCATCGCGGAAACGGTCGTCACCGTCAATCTGATCGCCCGCGGCGGCCAGACGGAACTGGTGTTGACCCACGGCCCGTTCCCCACGCAAGAAGATTTGCAAAATCACAATCGGGGCTGGAGCAGCAGTTTGGAACGCCTGCCCGCCGCGCTTTGAAGCGCGGCTTCGCCCCTGCATCGCCTTGATAGGGAGGTGGCCCATGGCCAAACCGATCGTGTCCGGCGCAACGTTTCCCGTTTCGCCACGGCAACTCTATCGCATCTTCATGGATGCGCGCCTCCATGGAGCGGCAATCGGAGCGCCCGCGCGCATTGACCCGAAAGTCGGAGGGAAGTTTTCCCTTTTCGGCAACACCCTCACCGGCAAGACGCTGCACGCCGTTCCGGGAAAGCTGGTGGTACAAACCTGGCGCGGCAGCCATTGGGCCCAGTCCGACCCGGATTCGATTCTGATTGTCCGCTTCAGCGGCAGCGCCCAGTCCGGCCGCATCGAGCTCGTGCACGAAGGCGTGCCCGGACACGATCGGGCCGGAGTGAAGAGTGGATGGTCGGACTATTACTGGAAACCTTGGAAAGCGTATCTGAGCCGAGCACCGGCCAAATCGGCCCGCCGGTGACCCCCGTGCCCGCCCCTCGGGCCGTGCGTTGACCCGCCGTCGCCGGGCCGACGCGCGCGCCTACGCCGGAGCAGGTTCCAGGTCGACCAACTGGTCGTCGCGGTTGACCAGTTCCCCCTCGCGGAAGCACAGCCGCTTCACGGTGCCGGCAAAGGGCGCGGTGATGGCGTGTTCCACTTTCATCGCCTCCAGGATCAGCAGGACGTCTCCGGATTCCACGCGCTGGTTCTGGGCGACGACCACCTTGATCACCTTGCCGGGCAAGGGGGCTTTCAAGCGCTCGCCGAGTTCCGCCTGGCTCGCGACGGTGTCCCGCGAAGAGAGGCTGAGGCGGGCCGCCACGTGCACGCCGCGCAGCGTCACCCAGCGCTGCTCCCCGTGCGCGTCCCAGCGCAGCGGCAGCCGGGTTCCCCCCAGGTCCAGGACACCGCGCCGATCGCCCGTGGGCCGGTAGGCGCAGCGATGGGACTCTCCGGCCCAGGCCACCTCCAATTGGAACCCGGCCGAGGACCCCGCAAGCACGCGAACGCCCACATCGACATCGCGTCCCGCCAGCGCGATGCACCGCATCAGTTGCGGCACAGCGCCGGGCACGCTGGGCCACCCCGGATTGCGATCCCAGGGCGAGGGCGCCGGCGGCACCGCCCGAGCGCGGTCGTCAAGCTGGCGCGCCAAGATCAGCGCCACTTCCGTCACCGCCACGGCCACCACGTGCTCCGCGGTCTGCGCCGCATCCAGCGCCGAAGTCAGGAGCGCTTTCTGGTGCGACTCGATGAATTGGGTGGAATAGCGGCCCTCCACAAAGGCGGGATGACTTACAATGGACTGGAGCAGCGGCAGGTTGGTCGGGATTCCGGTCACCTGGGATTCGGCCAGCAGGTAGCGCATCCGTCTCAGGGCTTCTCCGCGATCGGCCCCCCAGACGATCAGTTTCGCCAGCAACGAATCGTAGTAGGGGCTCACGTCTCCACCCTCCGCGAACCCGCAATCCACCCGCAAACCCGGACCCGCCGCGAAGTCCAATTTGCGCAAGCGCCCCACCGAGGGGATAAAACCCTTGGCGGGGTTCTCCGCGTTGAGGCGGCATTCGATCGCATGTCCGCGCGGGCGCAGATCGCCTTGGCGCTGCGCCAACGCCTTGCCCTCGGCCACCTCGATCTGCAGTCTCACCAGGTCCAGCCCCAGGGTCATCTCCGTGACCGGATGTTCGACCTGGAGCCGCGTGTTCATCTCCAGAAAGTAGAAGTGCTCCTGCTCGTCCACAAGGAACTCGACCGTGCCCGCGCCGACATAGCCGACAGCGGCGGCGGCGGCGACGGCGGCCTCCCCCATCCGGCTGCGCAGGGCGGGCGTCAACAGCAGGCTCGGCGTCTCCTCAACGATCTTCTGATGCCGCCGCTGGATGGAGCACTCCCGCTCGAATAGGTGAAGAACGGTTCCATGCGTGTCCGCCAGCACCTGGAACTCGACGTGATGGGAGGCCGGCAGATACTTTTCAATCATCAAGCGCCCGTCCTTGAAGGCCCCCAGGGCCTCCCGCTGCGCGGATTCCAGCGCGGCGGTCAGGTGCTCCTCCCGTTCCACGAGGCGAATCCCCCGCCCGCCGCCGCCCGCGACGGCCTTGAGCAGCAGCGGATAGCCCACGCGCCCGGCCTCACGCCGCAAGGTCGGCCCATCCTGGGCCTCTCCCAGGTAGCCCGGCAAGATGGGAACGCCCGCCTGCTCCATGATGCGCTTGGCCTGCGCCTTGTCGCCCATGGCGCGCACGGCCTGGGGCGGCGGTCCGATGAAGATCACCTTGCGCTCCGCGCAGCGCCGGCTGAACTCGGCATGCTCCGAAAGGAATCCGTAACCCGGGTGAATCGCGTCGACCCGGTTCCCCACCGCAATGGCCAGGATCTTCTCCATGTCCAGGTAGGATTCGGCGGCCGGGGGCGCCCCGAGGCGCATGGCGAGATCGGCGGCATGAACGAATGGCATGTCCGCATCCGCGTCCGAGTAGACCGCCACGGTGCGGATCCCCATGTCGCGGCAGGTGCGCATCACGCGCAGCGCGATTTCGCCCCGGTTTGCCACCAACACAGTCTCGATCATGCCTCGTTTCTCCCGGCGCAGCGGCTCCTGGACCTGCGGATCGACCGTCTCGATTTCATCAAGGCACGGGCCGTAGGTGATCCCAGCCCAGGTTCGCCAGCGGCTCACCGTCGATCAGCACGCCGCTGCCCGATTGCGCCTCCCCGATGATGCGCGTCCCCAGACCGCCAAAGGGCACCATTCCGCCGCCCGGGGGCGCGGTGAAGAGCAGTTCGTACTCTTCGCCGCTGTGCAATGCGATCTGCACGGGATCGCGGCCCCGATCCGCCGCGAACGCCGCCAATTCGGCCGAGTGGGGGATTCGCCCCCGCTCGATCGAGAGGCGCACTCCGCTGCGCTGGGCGAGGTGGTGCAGTTCCGACGCCAGTCCGTCGCTCACGTCAATGGCCGCTGTCGCCGCAGCGAGGAGCGGTTCCACCAGATCGAGCCGCGCCTGCGGGCGCAGATGGCGCTGCACGAGCGCGGCGGCATAGGCGGGGGCAGCGGCGGCCCGGGTGCGGCTCCGCAACAGCTCCAGGCCCGCCGCGCTATCCCCGAGCGGGCCCGAGACGACAATGAGATCCCCCGGCTGTGCGCCTTTTCGGGAAACGAATCTCCGGGTGCGGCCGATCATGAACAGGTCGATCCACAGTTCGGCGGCGCCGGAGACGTTTCCGCCCAGCACATCGAATCCATAGTGCCGGGCCGCATCCGCCAGGCCGTCATACACGGCCTCCAACGACTCCGGGGGAAACTCCGCGGGCACGCCCAGGGAGGTCAAGGCCGCGGACGGGCGCCCGCCGCAGGCGACGATGTCGCTCACGTTGGCGGTGCCAATCCGCCAGCCCACATCCATCCACGGCGTGAGCCCGGCGACGAAATGCCGGTTCGCCACGGCCGCATCGCAGGTGAGCAGCAGGAATCCATCGTCCAGAGGAACGGCCGCGCAATCGTCCCCGATCCCCACGGCGCCCCGCCCCCGGGGGGCCTCCAGGCGGGATGCCAGGCGCTCGATCAGCTCGAATTCTCCCAGCCCGTTCTTCACACCCGTTGCCCTGGCAGCGGCGGCGGCGGCCGCCCGTTGGACCATTTCTATGGCGCTCGCAGCGGCCCCCAGCGGCGACCGCCCGCGCCGATGGTAGCCGAATCCGCGCCAGCCGGGAAGCCGCCGCCGGTACCGGCCGCACCCGCGTCAGCCGCGGATTTGCGAGCGCTGGCCCCGGAGCGGCCGCCGCGGCCGGTTTGCCGCGCGTTGCGCCTGGCGCCGTGCCAGCGCGCCCGGCGATGGACGATCAAGCGCGCCACAATAATCAATATACTGGAAACTGGCCGCTGGAGCCATTTTTTGCTTGTACCCTCGCATAGTATGGCTTATACGGGGAAGCAGAAAGCGGAGCGCCAGGGACGGTTCGGCATCCGCGCGGAGGCCCTCGGCGCGCCAGGATCCGGATCGCGGGCGCGGTGGGCGGCCTCCGCAAACGCCGCAGTCAGGGGTTTCGGGCGGAAGGAGGGAGTCTCATCCGCCGGCCCGGGCGTGTTCAACTCAAGGAGGAGAGATGACGAAAGCTGAATTGGTAGCCAAGGTGTCGAAACGCACCGGTGCAAGCCAAGCGATGACGGCAAACACGATCGACGGCTCACTGGGGGAAATCAGGGAACTGCTGAAGAAAGGCGGGTCGATTTCCTTCACCGGATTCGGTTCGTTTGGGGTTGCCAAGCGGGCGAAGCGCAAGGGCCGCAATCCCCAAACGGGGCGGGAGATGACCATCCCGGCACACAAGGTCGCGAAGTTTCGCGCTGGGAAGGCGCTTCGCGCGGCCGTGAACGGCAAAAAGTAGCCCCTCTCGCCGGATCGAAGCCCATCCTCGGGTGGGCTTCGCACATCTTTCCGCCGTCCGTCTCTCCACGCTTCGACCCTCTTTTCCGGCTTGCCACCGCGCTGTGACCGTGGCCACCGAGGGTCCGCAATCCGGCATCACGGCGTTCGAAACCGCCCCGCCGTCGCATATCCGGGGAATTGAGCGGCGTATTCGCGACCTTGGTGTGGTCCCCCTCTTGCATCCTGTTGTCCTTTTATGGGCACCGGCCGGATTCCACCGCGGGCCGTGGTCTGCGCATCCATTCATCGCACAGGCGGATCGGAGCGCAGCGCGCTCCCAAGCCATCACCAACTGGGGAGGAAGGCATGCAGCAATCCCATACCGCTACCGTTCACCCACTTGGCCGTCCACCGACCCGGGCGCTGCCGCGGAAATACGCGGAGCCGATCTTGTATCTGGCGGATCGCATGGTCGGGATGGGCCAGGCCGGATCGAAAGAGCGGGCAACACTCCAGCATCTGGCGGAGTCGGCCGGACTGAAGGACTACGGACGCCAGCAATGGTATCGCGAGTTGAACGACCAGCGGGCGTGTCAGCGGCTGGACATCGAGTCCGCCAAACGCGGTGCGCTGGTGGTGCTGGCCCTGCTCATCAAAACCGACCCACAGGCGGCGGATGCCCACCGCGCGTACTTCACCAAGGTGCGCACGCTGCTGGGCTCGGAACCGATCACCGTTCCCGCCGACGTGGAGGAACACCGGCGGATGGCGCTCGGCTTTCTGCGCGACTAGGCACACGGGGCTCGCGCGGGAATCGCTCCTCCGGCCGGATCGGCCGGAGTGGGCAGGCCCGCCGGCCCCATCCCGCCTCCGGCAAAGGGCTGCACCCCGGGCCGGTGTCGTGTTATAAGTCTCCCCAGAGTCACGCGAAACGATCCGGGCCCATCCGGCCAACCCCCTACCGAGGCGACGCCATGGCCACCGATGAGTCTCTCACCCCAGAGCAACCCGCGGCACCCAAGAGCAGTATAATCCACCCGGCGCGGCCCCTGCACCGGAAGTACGTGGAGCCGATCCTCTATCTCGCCGACCGCATGGCGGAGTCGGACAAGGAGTTGGCCGCGGCCGAACGGCGCATGGTGGATTTTCTCGCGGACAATGCCAAGGAGAAGGATTTCCGCCGCCAAAAATGGTATCGCGAACTCTCCGACAAGGTGGCCTGCGAACGTCTCGATATCGACGCGGCGAAGCTGGGCGCGCTGGTGGTGCTCACGCTGGTGCTCAAGTCGGACATCAAGAAGCGGCCCGAGGAGCACACCTACTTCACCCGGATTCGCTCTCAGTTGGGCGCGCCGCCGATCGTCGTGCCGGTCGATCTGGAAGCGCACCGCAAACTCGCCCTGGAATACATCGGAGGCTAGCAGTGCGTCAGGGCCAAATTTTCGGGCTGGGCACGGCTGTGGGCGCATCGCACGGTGCCGCTGGCGCCTACGGCGCTGGCCCCTACCCAGGCGCATTCCCGGCTGCCCAGCGGAATGCAGGGGCGGATCGCGATCCGCCCGCGCAGCGTCCCGAAACTGTGAATGTCGAATTCAGGCTCTGCCAACCCGCACATTAAGCCCTGACGCACCACGAGGCGCCTTCCGGCCGCATTCGGGTGGCTCCGCCCGGCGTGGCGCCACCCCGCCCGCCCCCGGGAAATTCCCCGTTTCAGGTTTCCGAGTCGCCGGCCCCGGCCGCCGCGGCCGTGGAGGGAGCCGGCTCTGGGTGCCATTCCGGAAAGGCGCAGGCCCAGCAGCGTACCAGCCATCGTCAGGAGCAGGGAGCCCAGCATCCAGGGCAACGGCATGCGGAGCAGATTGAACACCCCGCCCTCGGCCGTTCCAAGGCCCAGCGTCACCCGCCAACTGAACGTGGCGCGCAGGGAAAAGCGATCGCCGCCCCGCAAACCGCCGGGAGCGCCGGGCCGGGCAGCAGGCACGTCAGCCATGACGGCACCGCGCGCCACGGGAGGGCCGGAGGCCCCTCATTTCCGGACGGCCGACCCACGCCGCCCCAGGAGCGAGACGACCCACCGGCGGGAAATCAGCCGCGTGAGCAACACCACCATCCGGTTCCGCCAACCGGTCACCACGGTGGGACACCGGCGGGCACGCAGCGCCTCCAGCGCCTCGGCCACCACCTGCTCCGGGCGCTGGGTCATTCCGCCGGCGGCGCGCCGCCCGCCGGCGCCGGCGCGCAGGTGGAACTCCGTGGCGGTGCCGCCCGGGCACAACCCGAGCACGTACACGCCCCGCGCACGCTGCTCCTGCCAGAGCGATTCGGAGAAGGAGGTCACGAATGCCTTGCTGGCGCTGTAGATTCCGTTGCTGGGCAGAGGCATGAACGCCAGGATGGAGGACACGTTGACGAGCGCATCTCCGGGCCGCGCGGTGCGCAGGAAGGCATGGGAGAGCGCAACCAACGCCTCCACGTTCACCCGCAGGAGCGCCTGGATCCGGTCTTCCGGCAAATCGGCGAACCGCCCGTAGAGTCCCACGGCGGCGTTGTTGACGAGCAGGTCGTAGGAGGATGCGGACACGTGGGCCGCCAGCGCAGCCACGTCGGGGGGCGCCGCGAGATCGGCCACGCGGAACGCGTGCCCCGCCCCAAGCTCGGCGGCCAGTTCCCGCAGCCGCGCCTCATTCCGCGCCACGGCGGTCACCGTGTAGCCCTCGCGCGCCAGCCGCCGCGCGAAGGCCCTGCCGATGCCCTCGCTGGCACCGGTCACCAGCGCTCGCCGATTCGAGGCCATCCGGGAATCCCGTGCAGGTCAGCGGGAAAAAGTCGTCGGATCGAGGGGCCAACCCCCGGCCCCCAAAACGACAAAGCCGCCCTGGGGAAAGGTTCCCAGAGGGCGGCAGACGTCGTGGGCCATCCTGCGCGGGGACTAGGCCGCCAGCTTGGCCTTCACCTGCGCGCAGATCTGGGAGAATGCCTCGGGCTGCTCGATGGCCAGATTGGCCAACGCCTTGCGGTCCAGGCCGATTCCGGCCAGTTGCGCACCGTGGATGAACTGACTGTAGCTCAACTCGTGCTGACGCACGGCGGCGTTCAACCGCACGATCCACAGTTGGCGGAAGTCCCGCTTGCGGACCTTGCGATCCCGGTAGGCATATTTGCGGGCGCGGTCCACCGCGTTCATCACGGTTTTCTACAGCCGCTTGCGGCCGCCCGTGAAGCCCTTGGCGGCCTTGAAATAGCTGCGTTTGGTCTTGCGGGCGTTGACCGCCCGTTTCACCCTGGCCATGACTCTCCGTTACGCGTAGGGAAGCAATCTCTCGACGAATTTCTGATTGGTCTTGTCCACATAGCCGCCGGTGCGCAGATTGCGCTTGGAACTCTGTTTCTTGCGGCGCATGAAGTGGCGCATGCCCGCCTTTTTCCGTTTGAAGCGGCCGGTCGCGGTGATGCGAAACCGTTTCGCGGCGGATCGGTTGGTCTTCAATTTGCGCTTGGCCATGTCACATTGCCTTTCCAGCTTCTATTGAAATTCCCAAGTCTCGCTATTTCTTCTTCGGTGCCAACACGAGGGTGAGCGTGCGGCCCTCGAAGCGGGGCGGCATCTCCACGGCGGCCGTCGCTTCGGTCATGGCAACGAATCGCTGCAGCAGCTTCATCCCCATTTCCTGGTGGCTCAACTCGCGCCCGCGGAACATGACGGATACTTTCACCTTGTCCCCTTCGGCCAGGAATTCGGAGGCGTGCTTGACCTTGAACTGGAAGTCGTGTTCCTCCGTTTTGGGCCGCATCTTGATTTCCTTCAGATGCACGACCTTCTGGTTCCGCTTGGCCTCATGGAGCCGCTTGCTCTGCTGATACTTGTACTGCCCGTAATCCATGATCCGGCACACGGGCGGATCGGCGCCCGGCGCCACTTCCACCAGGTCCAGGCCCGCATCCTGCGCCTGCTTCAAGGCATCCTGGAACTCCAGGACCCCCAGTTGCTCATTCTCGGAATTGATGACCCGCACGGTCTTCGCGGCGATCATGGTATTGATCCGGGTGGACGGACCCGACTGCCGGCTGGAGCGCTGACTGGTGGCGATAGTTTTTTACTCCTCAGTACGGTTGATCGTTGCCTGCGCCGGGGCCGCGGACCGGTCACGGTCTGCGTCAGCCCTGTTGGGCTGCAAGCCGCCTGGAGCGCGGGTTTCACACTTCATAGCACGGCGCGATGCGCCACACCAACGCGACGCCTGGGCCCAGCCGCGCCGTGGCTTGGGCGCAAGGACGGCTCTGGCGCTCCGCCCGGATTCGGGCGAAATCCGGATCGCAACGGGGTTGGGGCCTGCTCCGGAGAACCCGCGAAACCTGCTGTCCGATTTCAACCGACCGTCGCCCTATATACAAGAAAAAGCAGTCATGTGTCAATCGTTTCGGCGGGCTGGCAGGGCAAGTGCAAAGTCCGTTTACCCAGCCGGCAGGGGGTGGACGCGGGTCTCCTGGCCCGCCCAGCGCGAGGGGTCCGCTGGCACGGCTGCGACTATCCACTCGACATTCAGGGCCTGGATCGACTTTGCACTTGCCCTGGGCGGGCTGGCGCAGGGCAAGTGCATTCTCGGAAAGACCGCAAATCCTTGCCCGGTAGGATGGGCCTCGGTGCCCGTCCGCGCGTGGAGTTCCCGGCGTCTCCCGCAAGCGTCCGGCGCTGGGCGGGCCTGGAGGCCCGCCGCCGCTTCTTCTGAAGTCCGATCGAGAATGCGGTTGCCCTGGCGGGCAGGCGAAAAAGCCAGAACCGACTTGCGAAACGGTCTCGCTCCCGTTTAGCCGGAGCGGCGGCGGGCCCAAAGCACGAATCCAGCGAATATCATCAACAGGTTGAACCCAAAGTAGGCGCGCAGTCCCATCCAGGGGCCGATCAGGCCGGCCAGCACCGGAGCCGTACCGGTTCCCAGCAGGAACAGCGCATTCCCAATACCGAGGGCTCGCGCGACCCTGCCGGGCGGGGCCAGGTCCCGCGTGAGGCGGGCCAGGGTGG
>JBGPEV010000018.1:0-13910 GCA_041482995.1 bacterium
CGGAGCCGGCGCGCAACTTCCCGATTTCACCACGTTGCCGGGATCCGGCGCCGCCCAGGCGCTCCGGCTGCTGCCCCCGGGGGACGGCAGCGGCGGCCTGATCGTGGTGGATTCCGCCGACATCAAGCGATTGGATGGTAACGGGGCGGTGGCGCTAACGTACACCGCCCCGGGAATGAGCGACTGGTTTTCCATGTACCTGGACCCGGATCGCGCCACGTTCTGGGCCGGCGGGTATGGGAGCGGCAACCTCTACCGATTCAACATTGCCACGGGCGCGATCGTGTTCGGCCCTCAGTATCTGCCCGGCGCAGGCGATGACATTGACGGTCTAGCGGTGCTGGGAGAACCCACGGCGGCGCAATCCTCCTGCCCTGCGCAGTGAGCGCGGCAGGCCGTGGGCGAATTGGCCCAGGCAGGCCATCGCGGCAGCTAGGTCGGTGCGGGTGACGCATCCCTCCGCGCTTTCGCTTGCGCCGGGGCGTACTGTCTCCGCTCGGCGGGTGTTCGTCCGGCGAATGCTGCTTCCGGTAATCCTGGTACCTTGCCGCCAAGCCGACGGTTCCTGCCCGTCCGCCCCTATAGCAGCATGGCGGCAGGGTTCTGCAGGATGCGGGTGAGGGTATCGAGGAACTTCGCGGCGGCGACGCCGTCCACCACGCGGTGGTCGGACGAGAGCGTGATGTTCATGGTGTGGCCGATGGCGAGTTTGTCCTCCTCCACCACCGGTTCCTTGACCACCGCCGAGACGGCCAGGATACAGGCCTGCGGCGTATTGATGATGGCGTTGAATTCCGTGACGCCGAACATGCCCAGGTTGGAGATGGTGAAGGTGCCGCCTGTGTACTCCTCGGGCGCCAGTTTGCGCTCCCGCGCCTTCCGCGCCAAGTCGCGCATCTCCGCCGCGATCTGCAGCAAGCCCTTCTGATCCACGTTGCGCAGCACGGGGGTGATCAATCCATCGTCCGTGCCCACGGCCACGGCGATGTCGACGGTGTGGAAGCGGCGCACGCGGTCGCCCAGGAACTGGCTGTTCACTACCGGGTGCTGCCGCAGGGCCGCAGCGCACGCCTTGATGAGCAGATCGTTCACGGTCACCTTGAGGTCCGGAAAGTCCTGCTTCAGCCCAGCGCGGGCGTCCAGCATGCGCTCCATGCGCACTTTGCGCGTGGCCTGGAAGTGCGGCACCGTCTGCTTGGACTCCGCCATCTTCCTGGCGATGGCCTTGCGCATCAGGTTGAGCGGCAGGTCTTCGAAGGCCGCACCGGGGGCCGGCGCGGCGGCGGGCACCGGCCCCGCCTTGGCGATGACCCCGCCTGCGGCCCCAGCCCCGCCGGACGCCACGGCCGCATGCACATCCTGGGCGACGATCCGCCCGCCCGGACCGCTGCCCGCCAGCGCGCGCCAATCGACGCGGTGTTCCACCGCCAGCTTCCGGCCGTAAGGGGAGATCTTCACGCGTTCCCCGTTGCGCGTGACCGCGGGGGCGATCGCGGACGTAACGGCGGGTGCGGACGCCGGGCGGCCGCCGGTCGCCCCTACCGCGGCGGCTGCCGGGGCGGGGGTCACCGCAGCCACTGGCGCGGCCTTGGGGGCGCCTTGGGTTGGGGCGCCTCCCGCGGCGGCGAGTGCGACCGCTGGCGCTGGCGCACCGCCTGCTGCCGCTTGGGCCACCAGCGCGGAAATGTCTTCATCGGCGCTGTCGGCCAGCACGGCGATGGGCGTGCCGACGGGAATCTCCTGCCCCGTCTGCACGAGGAGTTGGCGGATGAAGCCCTCATCGGCCATCTCCCATTCCATCACGGCCTTGTCGGTCTCGATCTCCGCCAGCACCTCGCCGATCTCGATCTTGTCCCCGGCCTTCTTCTTCCAGGAACTGATCACTCCGACCTCCATGGTGGGGCTCAGGCTGGGCATCAACAGCAGCGTCGCCATGCGATCTCCTTAGCTTGCGATGCGGAACTGCCGAAACACAAAGACCACGAAGACCACGAAGACCACAAAGGAAAGAAACACTGGTTTGTCCCGGGGTGGGACTCCTGCCGAGGAGGTCCGGAGTGCCTCAGGCAAGCGAGTTGTGTTCAGCACAACGCCCGCGATTCCCAGACTCTATCGTCGAGCTACGCTCTGCATTGTCCAAGAATCCTTTGTGGTCTTTGTGGTCTTCGTGTTTCAGCCCTTCGCTGTTCAGGCACGGTACAACACCGCCTTGCACGCCTGGATGGCCTGGGCCACGTCGGGCAGGCTGGCGGCCTCCAGATTCTTGGCGTAGGGCAGCGGATTTTCCGTGGCCGTGACCCGCACCACGGGAGCGTCCAGGTCGTCAAAGCAGGCCGTGTAGACCCGATCGGCGATTTCCGCGCCCACGCCGGCAAAGCGGTGCCCTTCCTCAACGATCACCGCGCGGTGGGTCTTGCGCACGGAACGGGCGATGGTCTCGATGTACAGCGGCTTGATCGTGCGCGGGTCGATCAGCTCCAGGTCGATGCCCGCCTTCAGGAACTCCGCTTCGGCGGAGCGGAGCATGTGATTCATGCGGCTGTGCGCGACGACCGTCACGTCCCGCCCTTCGCGCTTCACCTCGGCGGAGCCGATGGGCAGCAGGAACTCGCCTTTCGGCACGTCGCCGGCCACGCCGTAGAGCAGTTCGTTCTCAATGAACACGATCGGATTGTCGTTGCGGATCGCCGTCTTCAGCAATCCCTTGGCGTCGGCGGGGGTGGAGGGCATCACCACCATCAGCCCGGGAAAATAGGCGAACAGGCTTTCCAGCGAGTTGGAATGCTGGGCCGAAACCCGCGCCGCCGGTCCGCCGGGACCCCGCATCACCATGGGGATGGGGAACTGTCCGCCGGACATATAGAGCGTCTTGGCGGCGTTGGAGACGATCTGATCCATGGCCACCAGGGCGAAGTTGAAGCTCATGAACTCCACGATGGGACGCAGCCCCGTCATGGCGGCGCCGACGGCCAGCCCGGCGAAGCCGTTTTCCGAGATCGGGGTATCGACCACGCGCAGGGGGCCGAACCGCTCGAGCATCCCCTGGCTCACTTTGTAGGCGCCGTTGTAGGCGCCCACTTCCTCGCCCATCAGGAACACGGTGGAGTCGCGCTCCATCTCCTCCACCATGGCCTGATTGAGGGCCTCGCGCATCGTGATCAGTTGGGTATCCATTGCGAATTCATCCTTCCTGGCGGGCCGGAGCCCTGGCGTCACCCTCCGTCGCGTGTGCGTTCAAAACCTCCACCGCGTCGCACTGGAGGCGAACCGTTTCTCGCTCAGTCCGAACACGACCCGCGGACGCACCGCGAATACCGGCCCCGGCTCCAGGACCGGCCGCCAGGGGCGTGTATACCTCTCGACAAAAATAGTTGGCCACAGATGAACGCGGATAAACACGGATGGCATTTGATCAAGCGCCCATGTTTCGGAGACCAACAGCACGGACGAGGCATCAGATTGCTCTCCAGGGGCCTTGTGGAGCAGTTCAGCCAACCATGGGCGCGCAATGCGCCGCCCGTGTCACTGCGTTGCGCCATCGCCATTTGCGTTTGTGATCTGTGTTCATCTGCGTCTATCTGTGGCTGCAGTCATGTCGTTGTGTATACCCGCCGCCATCCCCTCAGGATCGGATAGCCGGGCGTCGCCTCCCCGCGGCACACGGCTCACGCGTAAACGTGCTGGCTCACTTCGCTCAGGTCCGGCTCGGGGCTGGCATCGGCGAATTCCGCGGCCTTGCCGATCTGTTGACGCACTTCCTTTTCCAGGGTCTTCGCGTCCGCCTCGCCCAGCCAGCCCAATTGATCGAGCAGGTTCTTGATCTGCGAGATCGGGTCCACGCGCTGGTACTGCTCCACCTCGTCCTTGCGGCGATAGGTGCCGGGATCGGAGATGGAATGTCCGCGGAAGCGGTAGGTCTTGGCTTCGATCAGGATGGGGGAGGGGGACTTGCGGCGCCGGGCGATGGCATCTTCCATGACGGCGTAACAGTCGAGCAGGTTCATGCCGTCTACGGTGACGCCTTCGATCCCGTAGCCCGGGGCCTTCAGAGTCAGGTCGCGTACGGATAAGGCCCGGCTCACGGCCGTGCCCATGCCGTATTGATTGTTCTCGATGACGAACAGGGCGGGGAGCTTCCACAGCGCGGCGATGTTGAGGCACTCGTGAAACGTGCCTTCCGCCACGGCGCCGTCCCCCATCAGCACCAGGCTCACCTGGTCGGTGCCCAGATACCTGGCGCGGAAGGCGGCCCCCAGCCCAACCGGAATCTGGCCGCCGACGATGCCGTGCCCGCCCAGCAGGTTCTTTTCCCGGGAGAAGAAGTGCATGGACCCCCCCTTGCCCCGCGAGCAACCGTCCACGCGGCCGAACAGTTCGGCCATGCACGCTTCCGGCGTCACCCCCCGCGCCAGGGCGATGCCGTGGTCGCGGTAGGAGGTGGCCACGTAGTCGTCCGGCCGAGCGGCGTTGAGAAACCCCACTCCCAGCGCCTCTTGGCCCATGTAGAGATGGAGGAAGCCCGCGATCTTGCGTTGCTGATACATCTGCTCGCAGCGCTGCTCGAAGGAGCGGATCAGCACCATCTGCCGGTACATGGCCACCAGCTTCTCCTGCCCCAGCGTGTCCACCACCCGTTTCTGGCGGGGCGTGAGCGTGCTCCGCGAGAGAACCGGGTGAACTTCGACCTGGCGGACTTTCTGTTTGGGGGCCAGTGCGGCGGCTGGAGCCATCAACGCTCCTCCTTCGGGTTGCGGGGTGACCGCGCCCCGCGGGACTCTCTGTGAAATCAGGACTCGCCTGCGGGCTGGGCGGGCAATCTATAGCATTACCAGCGGTTCTCCCCCGCGGCAAGCGGCCCTGCCCGATCCGGTTGCGGTGTCCCCTCGGTCTAACCCGCTCTTATGGTTTGGGTTCCTGCCCTGGTGGGGGGGGCACTGTCAGAATGCACCAGCAGAGCCGTCACAGTCGCATGTGACTGTAATGAAATTGCTTTCTCGGCACCCGGCATTGGCAGCCCGGAAAACCCGTGATAGGCTCATCCATACGGTCAGGTTAGGCGGTGCGCGGTAGAGCCTGCAAAGATAGCCATCAGGATATCAGTCACATTTAGGCGCATATGGCAACACTGGACGCAACCCAACGGAAAAGCATGGCGCAACAGAGAGGCGCAGCAGCCGGCACGCCTGGCAACGGCGCCGCCCAGTTGAGCGGAGAAGAAATCAACCGGTACAGCCGCCACCTCACCTTGCCCGAGGTGGGCATCGCGGGACAAGAGAAGCTGAAAGCCGCGCGGGTGCTCTGCATCGGAGCCGGCGGACTCGGGTCTCCGATCGGGCTCTACCTGGCGGCGGCCGGTATCGGCCACATCGGCGTGGTGGACTTCGACGTGGTGGACGTGACCAACCTGCAGCGGCAAATCGCCCATACGACGCCGGACGTGGGGCGGCCGAAGGTGCAGTCCATCGCGGAAAAGATGACGGCCATGAACCCCCACGTGACCGTGGATCGGCATGAGACGAAGCTCACCAAGGAAAACGCGCTGGCGATCTTTTCCCAGTACGACGTCGTCGTCGATGGGTCCGACAACTTCGAGACGCGCTACCTGGTCAACGACGCGGCGTACTTCTCCGGCAAGCCGCTCGTGTACGGCTCGATCTTCCGCTTCGAGGGGCAGATCTCGGTGTTCAATCCGCACGCGGGCGGGGCCTGCTATCGCTGCCTGTATGCCAGCCCGCCCCCGGCCGCGCTGGTGCCGAGTTGAGCGGAAGCGGGCGTCCTGGGCGTGCTCCCGGGAACGGTGGGCCTGATCATGGCCACGGAAACGGTGAAGCTCATTCTGGGCATCGGCAAGCCGCTGGTGGACCGCCTGATACTCTACGATTCGTTGCGCATGAGCTTCAAGGAGGTGAAGATCCGGCGCAACCCCCAATGCGAACTGTGCGGGGACGCGCCGACCATCACCGAATTGGTGGACTACGAAGCATTCTGCCATGTAGAACTGCCCGGCATGCCCGCCGAGCCGGCCGCCAGCGAACGGCTGGAGGTGACCGGGCCCGAGCTCAAGCGCATCCTGAATTCCGGCAAGGCGCTGAAGTTGTTGGACGTGCGGGAACCCCATGAGTGGCAGATCGCCCGCATTGCCACAGCCGAGCTCACGCCATTGAGCCAGTTCGAGCACTTCATCCCCGAGCTCAACAAGGAGGATGACATCTACCTCTATTGCTACAAGGGCAAGCGCTCCATGACGGCCCTGAAGAAGCTGCAGGACGCCGGATTCAAGCGCCTGCACAGCCTTGCCGGTGGGATCGACAAATGGGCGCAGGAGGTGGAGCCGGGCATGCCGCGGTACTAACGCCCATTGCAGCCGTCCTCCGCGCGGGCCGGATCAGGAATGCGACGTCCCGGTTTGGATGTTGGCGGCGGGAACGGCGGGCGCCGCTCCCGCCTCGATCCACGGGAACTCCGCCGTCCGCTCCGTCGCCGCCGCTTCGTCGGCGGGGGTCCACGGCGCGGGTTCGAATGCGATGCCGAACACCGCGCCGAACGAGTCCACCAGACGCCGCCGCAGGTCCGCCACGGAATGCCGGGGATAGCAGCCTTCGCTTCGCAGATCGGTCATCTGGGCGGCGATCTGGCTCGCTGCGGCGGAATGGAAAATCTCGGACAGCAGGCGCAGTTGCGGCTCCAGGGGGATGGATCCGTGCTGGAGAAACGCGCGCGGCACCTGGCGCTGCGCACTGCCGACGACCTTCTTGCCCCGCAGCAGAATCTCAAACGCTGAGGGGGTGACGAAGCACACGGGCGAGGCGGATTCCGCCCGCTCACGGCCCGCATAGGCTTTGCACTCCGCACCCACGCCCAAGCCCGAGAAGAAATTGAGGAACGCCTGGGAGATTTCCCGGTAGATGCCCAGGATGCCTCCTGAGAAACGCGGGCCGCTGAGCGGCGCGGCGATGGAGTAGGTGAGATCGCTGCCATGGAGCACCGCGCGACCCCCGGTTTCCCGGCGCACCACCGGTATCCCGTGCGCCGCACAGGCGCCCAGGTCGATCTGCCGCTCCACCTTTTGCGCGCGCCCGACCGATAGGGTCATTCGGTCCCACGCGTACAGACGCAGCGCCGCCGATCCCTCCGCGGCCGCCCGCTCTAGCAACAGGGCGTCTTTGGCCATGTTGTACCGGCCGTCGGCCGGGCCGTCCCAATGCAACTGCCAGGAGGGGGTTGTCATGGGCGATCGCGCGACGCGATTCCGGGGCACGGCGTTCGAGTGGGCACAATGCGCATCGTTTCTCTGCAGCCTAGCAGGTTCCCCCGGAACAGACATCCGCGGCGGAGGGGGACGGGCGCGGCGTCCGGCCCCATTTCCAGGGTGTTCCCGGCCGCCTTGGGAGGGTACGCAACCGGCACTCTCACTGGATTCGGTGCCAACGAATTCTATCCGGATTGAAACACGGGCGACGGGATTTCCCGAGGCCGGAGAAGAACAAAACCCTTTTCCGGATGCGGGATTGATGCTACAGGACCGTTGGCAGACCGGGTGACCGCGACCTTCTGGATTCCATCGGACACGTTCACGCACGGGAAGGAACAAAGAGCGCCATGTCGGTTCACGGGTCCGCCGGTTGGGTCGCGCTGGCGTTGGCGGCGTTGACCTACGGTTGCGGGCCGGCCCAGCAGGCCGTCGTGGCGCCAGCGGCGAAACCGGGTGCGGACGTGCCCGCCGTCCGTCTCGACGCGTCGCGCCCGGCCATTGATCCGCGCATCCTTCCCCCGCCCCGGCCGCCGCTGGGCAGTGCTCCCGACCTGATGGACGCTGAATTCGCGGTGAACGACGCCACGTTGACGGCGATGGCGGAAGATGGATTGCCACAGCCACTGGCGGAACGAGAACGGCGGGCCGATTCGGTGCGCAAGGCGCTGGTCGCGGCGGGCGTCCCTGCGGCCCGGCTGAAGACCGTCAGCTGCCGGGAAGAACGTCCGGCCGCCGCGGGTCACGGCGAGGCGGCCTGGAGCAAGAACCGCCGGGCCGTGATCAACTTGCTGTAGAACCGGGGCGGCCTGCAACGGGGCAGAGGCGGGGGGAGGTCCTCCCGTGCGGGCGGGATGTCGAAGACAAGGAACTTCATGGTGCGGCGCTGCCCGCGTGCCGCCGACTTCCATTGCGAAATCCTAGCAGGAGTGTCGAATCGTGTGGTCCATGATTAATTGGGGCAATTGGTATGCCCTGGTCATCCTGATCGTGCTGCTGCTGATGTCCGTCGTCTCCTGGGCCATCATCATCACCAAAGCGCGGTATCTCAGCCACGTGACAAACGAGAACCGGCATTTCAGCGCCCAGGCGCAGCGCGACCTGCCGCTGGCGAACCTGTTCGCGCTGGCGCAGAAATACGAAGTCTCGCCGCTGGCCAAGATGTTCGAGCACAGCTACCGCGAGATCGCCGCCTTCCGGCAACGGGTGGAAAAACAGCCCGTGCCCGACGCGCGGGAACGCCTGATGGACATTCTTTCGCGCACCCTGGAACGGGTCTACAATCAGCAGACGCAGCATCTGGAGATGCGGTTGCCCGTGCTGGCCACCATCTCCAGTTCCGCTCCGTACATCGGACTGTTCGGCACGGTGCTGGGGATCATCAAGGCGTTCCAGGATATCGGGGTCTCCGGCGTCACCAGCCTGGCCATTGTCGCGCCGGGTATCTCGGAGGCGCTGGTGGCGACGGCGGCGGGGCTGATGGCGGCCATTCCCGCGCTGATCGCCTACAACTTCTTCCGCAACCGCATCCGGGATGTAAACGCCAACATGAAGAACTTCGCCCTGGATGTGACCAACCGGATGGAGAAACTGCTGTGAAAGGTCGGCCGATCGGCTCGGACTGGATGACGGCGGACCCGCTGAGCGACATCAACATCGTGCCGCTCGTGGACGTGCTGCTGGTGTTGCTGGTGATCTTCATGATCACGGCCCCCATCATCAGCCACACCTTGGATATCCAACTGCCCCGCGCCTCGCTCGCCCCCGGCACGCGGGCGAACCAAACGCTGATTGTCAGCATCGATCAGGAAGGCACGGTGGCGGTGAACGACCGCGTGATGGGCAAGATTCGCTACCAGGAAACCCTCAAGCGTTTCGAAGGTGAGATCAACAACTGGAAGGCCCAGTACCCGGGCACTCCCGTATTTCTCCGTGCGGACCGGCGGTTGCGGTACGGCACCGTGATCCAGGTGATGGCCCAGTTGCGGCGCTTGGACGTGGTGGATGTCGGCCTGATGATCGAAAGGGTGGAGAATTGACGGCACCGGATTCCCGCTTCGGCATCGTGATGGCCGGCTCTCTGCTCGCCCATTCCCTCCTGCTGGGAGTGCTGATGTTGCTTCCCGCCGGTGGCGGGCCCTCCCAGACCATTCCGATCTACACCGTGAAGATCGTGGAGGCGCCCCAGATTCCCGAGGCGCGGGTATTGGATCTCTCCCCGGCACTACGCCGCGAGCTGCACCTGGAAGCGCCGAGCCTGACGCCCGATGCACCGCCGCTGCCCACGGCGCCGGCACCCGACGTCACGGGACTCGAAGCCCCCGCACCGCCCTCCCCCACCGCGGCGCTATCCCCCGCGCCCACGGCGCCGAGCCTCGCGGCACCGCGTCCGGGCACAGCGCCGGCGCAGCAACCCAGCACGGAACTGGTGTTGCCCGCGCCCCCGGCGCTGCCCCAGCCGCCCGCGCCGAGGGTGGCGCGCCGTCCGCCCGGAGCGGCTCCCAGTGCGCCCCCCGGTGCGCCCGGCCGCACCTCCGCCGCGTCACCGCCGCCGCCCCCGGATGCGCCCTCCCTGGAGGAGCGCCTGCGCAGCAAGGTACAGAGCTTGAATCTCCAGGTGGAATCCGCCGAACCGGCTCCGGGCGCGCGGCCCGAGGCCCCGGCGGAGCAGCGGGAACAGAGCCTGATTTCCCTGCGGCTCTTCCAGAATACGGTGCGGGAGCGCGTCAAAAAGAACTACACCTTTCCTGGCAGTTTCCCCGAGAATCTGCGGGCCCGCGTGCGGGTGGTGCTGGAACGGTCCGGAAAATTGAAAACCGCGGAGTTGGTGGAATCCAGCGGCAACGATCGCTTTGACAAGCTGGTATGCTTGGCGGCGATCCGCAATGCCAAGTATCCGCCCGTACCGGAATCCGTGGAAGGCGATACCCACACGCTGTTTCTGACGTGCTCGCCCTGATGACCGTATTGCGTACTTCGCTGACGCGGATCTCCCCATTGGCCGTGGCGGTCTTGCTTTGGGGCGCCGCGTCCGGGTTTGCCCAAGGCCCTCAGCCGCTCTCACCGGGGCAGCCGACCCTCCCCGCCCCCACCCAACAGGGCCCGGACTATTTGGGTGGGGACGCGTCCCAGGACATCTTCATCGAGGGCATCGGCTTCTCCAAGCTCACCGTGGTGCTGGAGCCGCCCCAGGCCGAGCCACAGGAGCCGGTCTTCCGCAACACCCTGCGCCTGTTGGAGAAGAACCTGTGCTGGAGCGGGCTGTTCAATCTGGCCGGAGGAAGCACGCGCTTCTGTGCGTTGCGGGGTGACCCGCAGCGGGTGGACATGCGCCTGGCGTACGTCGCCAAGGACAAGAACCTCTATCTGCGCCTGAAGGATGGGGGACCGGAAGGCGTGGTCTTGTTCGAGGACCAGGTGGCACTGCAGGCGGGAGAAAACGAGCGCCCGTTCATCGATCTCGTCAACCGTCTCACCGAACGGCTGACGGGCCAACCCGGAATCTTGGGCACCACCATTGCCCTGGTGCTGCGCCAGCCGCGCTATTCCAAGGTGATCGTCTTCACGGACACCCACGGCTCCGCCCTGCAGCTCATCTCCCACAACCGGGACATCAACCTGCTGCCGCGTTGGGCGCCCGATGGCACCGCCCTCGTGTACACGGTGCTCACCCGGGACGGGACGCAGGTATACCTGCACAACCTGGATCCGAAGGCCAACGGGTACGGACCCAGCCGGTTCCTCACCGAGCCCGGCAGCCTGAACACCGGCGGCGCTTTTGCTCCCACCGGCAAGCGCCTGATCATGACGCTGAGTCCCAACCAGAATGCGGACTTGTTCGAGTATGACCTGGCGGCCAATCGTCTGCGGCAATTGACCTCGCGCACCGGCATTGAAACCCAGGCGGACTGGTCCAGGGACGGCAGCAGGATCGTCTTCGTTTCCGACCGCTCCGGCTCTCCCCAGGTGTATCTGCTGGACCTGGAGACCAACGAGGATTTGCGGCTGACGTTCGACAGCGGCTACAACGCGGATCCGCGCTTCAGTCCAGACGGCCGGCTGATCCTGTTCACCAAGCGGATCGACGACAAGTACCAGATTCACATCATGGACGTGAACGGCGAGAATGTCCGGCAGATCACGCGCGGCCGCTTCGATTCGGAACAAGCCGAATGGTCACCCGATGGGCATCAGATCGTTTTCACGTCCAACCGCACCGGCGACTTCAAGGTGTATGTCGTCTCCACCGACGGTTCCAACCTGAGACGGCTCACCGACACACTGGCCGGATTCGACGAAAGCAGCCCTAGCTGGACACGCCGTCGAATGATCCGCTAGCATCGAAAACACAGCCGGCTGCCGCCGTTTCCGGCCCGACCGCGGCCGGGACCACCCATTTGCCGTCCTGAGAACCCATTCATGATGCGACTGCGCGCTCTCACCGAACGGGCCCGCCCCAGGGCGGCCCCGGCTGCCCTTTGGGAGACGCTGGCGGCGCCTGCCGCTCTCTGCGCGACGCTGGCGCTCGCGCTCGCGCTGGCCTCGTGCGCCAAGACGAGCGACGTGGAGCGCGTCGAGCAGGCGAACCGCGTGCAGGACGAGCGCCTGCGGGCGCTGGAAGAAGGTTTGAGCGATGCCCTGCGCCAGCAGTTCGCGAAGCTCACCGCCGACATGACGGAGTTGAAGCGCATCGTGGAGGGCCGCACAACGGCCCTTCAGGACCGGCTGGATCAGTTGGTGGCCGAGCAGACCAAGATTTCCGAAACCGTCGACCGCAACCAGGCCCAGCAAAAGCGCGGCGAGCGCCGCCTGGAAGAGCAGGTGAAGGCCTTTGCCGCCTACCGCACCGACGCGGAGAACGATCTGGACAAGCTGCGGCTGCGCATGAAGGACTTGGAAGGGTTGCTGAAATCGCCGATCGCCGGGCTGCCCGCCGCCACCGAACCCGACAAGGTGTTCCGCGACGCGTTCTTCCTGCTCATCAGCGGCCAGTTGGACCTGGCCATCGATCGCTTTGGGCAGTTCATGCAGCAGTTTCCCAAGGAGCCGCGCCGGGCGGAGGCCCTGTTCCGCCAGGGACAGGCGTACTTCTTGCTCCGGAAATACGACTACGTGTTGGTGCCTTTGTTCGAGTTGCTGGACAAGCATGCGCAGAGCAAGTTCGTGATCGAGGCGCGCTGGCTGCTCGCCCGCTCCCTGGAAGAGACCGGCGACTTCAAGTTGGCGCGGGACTTCTACGCGCAGTTGATCAATGGCAAGACGGTGTACAGCGCGGACGCCTCGCGCCGGGTGGCGTTTATGAACAAGTTGCTGCCCGCGACTGCCGAGACGCCCAAACCGGATACTCCCAAGCCCGAAACCCCCAAACCGGCGCCTCCGTCGAACGGCGCCGCAAAACCGGACAAGCCCGAAAAGTCCGACACGCCGGCCAAGCCGGAAGCGGGGGGGAAATCATGACGGACGCGAACCGGGTCAAGATCTTCTCCCACCCCGATGATTATTGGGAGCACTTGGAACGGCAGGCCGAGCCCCCCGAACGGGTCGAGCAGGCCGTGCGCGGCATCCTCGACCGGGTGCGCGCCGAAGGCGACGATGCCGTGCGTGAATTTACCGAGCGTTTTGACCGCGTGCGTTTGGGGGCCTTCCGCGTCCCGCAATCGGAGATCGAGCAGGCGGTCGCCTATGTCGATCCCGCCGTGAAAGATGTGTGGATCGAGGCGGCGGAGAACATCGAACGCTTCCACCAGCGCCAGAAGGAGGACAGCCAGTTGGAGTTTTTCGAGGACGGCACGGTGCTGGGGTGGAAGGTGACGCCCATTGACCGGGTCGGAATCTACATCCCGGGCGGCAAGGCGGTCTACCCTTCGTCCCTGCTGATGAACGCCATTCCGGCGAAGATTGCGGGCGTTCCGCGCATCGCCCTGGTTTCGCCGCCGGGCCCGGATGGGTTGCCGAACCGGGACATCCTGGCCTGTGCCGCCCTGCTCGATCTTTCGGAAATCTACGCGGTCGGCGGGGCGCAATCCATCGGGGCGTTGGCCTACGGGACAGAAACCATTCCCCACGTCCACAAGATCACCGGCCCCGGCAATCAGTACGTGGCGGAAGCGAAACGGCAGGTCTCCGGTGACGTGGGAATCGATTCGATCGCCGGGCCGAGCGAGATCCTGATTTTGTGCGACCGGGAGATCGACGTGGAACTGCTCGTGCGCGACCTGCTCTCCCAGGCGGAGCACGATGCAGACGCGCGCGCCCTGCTGATCACCACGCGGCGCGGTCAGGCGGAGGCGGTGGCGGCGCGGCTCGATGCGCTGATTCCCGGGCTTCCACGCCGGGAGATCATCGAGCAATCCTTCGCGCGCGGCTCCGGCATCATTGTCGTGGAAAGCCTGGCGGCCGGTGTGGCCCTGGTCAACGAAATCGCCCCCGAGCACCTGGAAGTGCTGACGGCCGATCCCTTCGGGCTGTTGGGGGACATCCGCAACGCAGGCGCGATTTTCCTGGGCCCCAACACGCCCGAGCCGGTCGGGGACTATTTCGCCGGGCCCAATCACACCATTCCCACGGGCGGGCGGGCCAAGTTTTCCTCGCCGCTCAGCGTGCAAGACTTCGTGAAGCGGTCGTCCGTGCTCAGTTACTCCGCGGCGCGGCTGGAAAAGCA